>QHVW01000689.1 GCA_003223675.1 Acidobacteriota bacterium | reverse complement strand
TCACCGGCAACCCGGTCTTCTACGACAAAGCCAAGAACGCCGTGGTCCAGCTCTACAAGCGGCGCTCGAAGATCGGCCTGGTGGGCGAGGAGATCGACGTCGAGACCGGCCAGTGGATCAGCCGGGCCAGCCACGTGGGCGGCGGCATCGACTCCTACTACGAATACCTCCTGAAGTGCGCGAAGCTCTTCGGCGACAAGGACTGCGAGGCCATGTGGAGGAAGAGCGTCCGCGCCCTCGACAAATATCTGGCCGACAGCCGGCCCACGGGCTTCTGGTACGGCCAGGTGGACATGGTGACGGGAAAGCGCACGGCCACGGAGTTCGGAGCCCTGCACGCCTTCCTCCCCGCCGTCCTGGCCCTCGGCGGCGACCTCGGCCGGGCCCGGCGCCTGGAGGCTTCGGCCTACAAGATGTGGAATCTTCAGGGGATCGAGCCCGAGGTGATCGACTACAAGACGATGAAGATCACCTATCCGGGCTACCCCCTGCGCCCCGAGATCATCGAATCGGCCTACTACCTTTTCCACTACACCAAAAATCCGGAATATCAGGCGATGGGCCAAGTCTTCTTCAACGATCTCGTCTCCCACTGCCGGACCGACGCCGGCTACACGGTGCTGAAGAGCGTCACGACCAGGGAGAAGGGGGATCTGATGCCGAGTTATTTTCTGGCGGAGACGCTCAAGTATCTCTATCTCCTGTTCGCGCCGGAGACGACGCTGGACCTCGATAAAGTTGTTTTCAATACGGAGGCGCATCCGTTGCGGCGGACGTGGTGAGCAGGCGGCGTTTGCGTACCCGGCCGGTTGGCCCCTCATCACCCCGGCCCTCTTCTCCCACCGCACTCCCCCCGACCGGGAGAAGAGGGAGAAATTTGCTGAGCCTGTTTATGACAAGGTTTTAAGCCCCTCTCTCCCGGTCGGGGGGAGTGCGGTGGGAGAGAGGGGTTGGGGAGTGAGGGCCCGCCCCGAAGGGGCGAGACCAAACCTGGCAGACGAGGAAACACGAACCATGAAAGAATCCCCCCGCAAACCGCTCACCCTCGCCCCCGTCGACGTCGAGGCGATCCCCCTCCCGGACGGCGGCCTGCGGATGCGCTCGCGGCAGGAGCTGCGGCCGTATCCGCGCTGCCTGGGCGAGCACCTGCGCCACTGGGCGGGCGCGGCGCCGGAGCGCACCTTCCTGGCCGAACGGGGTGGGGACGGCGGTTGGCGCCGGGTTTCCTACGCGGGCGCCCTGGAGGCGGTGGAGCGCATCGCCAGCGCCCTCCTGGAGCGGGATGTGAGCCCGGAGCGGCCGGTGGCGCTGCTCTCGGACAACGGCGTGGATCACGGGCTGCTGCAGCTCGCCGCCATGCAGGTGGGCGTCCCCGCCGTGCCCGTCTCCCCCGCCTACTCGCTGCTGGCGGAGGACCACGCCCAGCTCCGCTACATCCTGGAGCTGACCCGGCCCGGCCTCGTCTACGCCGCCGACGGCGAGCGCTACGCGAAGGCCCTGAAGCACGCTTCCGCCGAGACCCTCACCGGCGACCGGTTCGGCGAGCTGCTGGCCACGGCGCGGCATCCCGACCTGGAGGAACGCTTCGCCGCCGTGGGGCCGGACACGGTCGCCAAGATCCTCTTCACCTCCGGCTCGACAGGGAAGCCCAAGGGGGTGATCAA
>QHVW01000688.1 GCA_003223675.1 Acidobacteriota bacterium | reverse complement strand
GAGGATTCCGGAGATGAGCGAGCTTTCGCTGAGCGAGATCGTGGACCGTCTGAAGGGGCAGATCGAGATCCATCGCAGGCAGGAGGCGTTTCACGCCGGGCAGGAGGCCCTCCACCGGGACCGCCGGGAGGTACACGCCGCCGAGCTCGAGACGCTGACCCGGAGCGTCGCCGCCCTGGAGGCCGCGGCCTCCGCCGCGGTCGAGCTCGCCAGCCGGCCCGCGCCGGCGCTGCCGGCCAAGGAGCCGCTGCCGGACTTGGGGAAGCGGCTGACGCTGCCCCGGATGATCGACCGGGTGCTCGGCGAGAAGGCCCCCGGCCAGCCCTTCGGAGCGGCCGAGCTCACCGCCGAGATCAACCAGCTCTTCCGCAACGCCCTCCGCCGTCCGGTCTCCCGGCGCCTGGTGTCGATCGCCCTGCGGCGGATGTCCGATGCCGGCAGACTCCAGGGCGTCCGCAAGGGGCGGCCGCACTACGAGGCGCTGTACGCGCGGGGAGAGCGATCCTGAACATCCTCGGCCTCTCCGCCTTCTTCCACGAATCCGCCTGCTGCCTGCTCCAGGACGGCCGGCTGGTGGCGGCGGTGGAGGAGGAGCGGCTCTCGCGCGTCAAGCACGATCCCCGGCTGCCGGTCTCCGCCTTCCGCTTCTGCCTGCAGGCGGGCGGCATCGGCTTCACCGGCCTCGACGCCGTCGCGTTCTACGAGTCGCCGGTCAAGAAGCTCTCCCGCCAGCTCTGGGCCGGCATCCCGGAGGGCGCGTCTCCGGACCTGCTGTGGCTCGATCCGGGGGCCCCGGAGCGGGCGATCCGCGAGGGGCTGGGATGGGACGGGCCGATCCTCTTTTTCGATCACCACCGCTCGCACGCGGCCAGCGCCTTCCTGCTCGCGGATTTTCCCGCGGCCGCCCTGCTCACCGTGGACGGCGTGGGCGAGTGGGCCACCACCAGCTACGGCCGGGGACGGGGAGCCGAGGTCGAGCTGTTCGAGGAGGTCGACTTCCCCCACTCCCTGGGCCTGCTCTATGCCACGCTCACCTCCTACCTCGGCTTCGAGGTCAACGACGGCGAGTACAAGGTGATGGGCCTCGCCCCCTACGGCGAGCCGCGGTTTCTCGATCAGATGCGCCGGCTCGTCTCGCCCGGCCCCGGCGGGCAGTACCGGCTGGACCTCGAATATTTCGATTTCGTCCGCGGCCGGCGGATGTATTCGGACGCCCTCCCCCGCCTCCTCGGCGAGCCGCCGCGGGCTCCTGAGTCCGAGATCACCCGCTTCCATCAGGACGTGGCGCGGAGCCTCCAGGCCGTGCTGGAGGAGATCCTGCTCGCCAAGGCCCGCTGGCTCCATGAGCGGACCGGCCTCCCCGACCTCTGCATGGCCGGCGGCGTGGCCCTCAACGTGGTGGCCAACGGCCGCATCCTGCGCGACGGCCCCTTCGAGCGCCTGTTCGTCCAGCCCGCCGCCGGAGACTCCGGAGGGTGCCTCGGCGCCGCCGCCCTGGCCCACGTCCAGCTCACCGGACAACGCCCCGCGCCGCTGCGCCACGTCTACCTCGGGCCCCGCTGGAGCGCGGACGAGATCGCCGGCCTCCTCACCGCCGCGGGGATCGCCGCCCACGACTTCCGCGGCCGGGAGACGGATCTCCTGGAAGCGGTGGTGGACCGCCTGGAGCGCGGCCAGGTGGTCGGCTGGTTTCACGGCCCGCTGGAGCTCGGCCCCCGGGCGCTCGGCGGCCGGAGCCTGCTGGCCGATCCGCGCGACCCCCGGATGCGCGACCGGCTGAACCGGCTGGTCAAGAAGCGCGAGGCGTTCCGCCCCTTCGCCCCCAGCGTCCTCGCCTGCCACGCCGCCGCGCATTTCGATCTCGACCACCCGTCCCCCTACATGCTGGAGACCTGCCGGGTGATCTCACCGCTCGATCTGCCCGCCGTCACCCACGTCGACGGCTCGGCCCGCCCGCAGACGGTCGATCCGGAAATCTCTCCCCGCTATGCCGCCCTGCTGGAGGCCTTCCGCCGGCGCACCGGCTGCCCGCTGCTGGTGAACACCTCCTTCAACGTGCGCGGCGAGCCGACCGTCGCCTCCCCCGCCGACGCCCTCTCCTGCATGGGGGTTTCCGGCATCGACGCCGTGGTGCTGGAGGATTT
>QHVW01000687.1 GCA_003223675.1 Acidobacteriota bacterium | reverse complement strand
GCAGCGACGGCAGGTTCGGCCACGGGGAGCAGAATTCATAACGGTGCTCGACGGCGTTCATCGAGTAGGGGCCGCCGAGCGGCGTCGAGACCGGCGCGTCGTGCGGCCGGAAATGCATCGTCGGGTGGAGCTCCAGGCGCAAGTGCCCGTCCCCGCCGGCCAGCCGGTACATCACGTGGACGGTGTTCTGGAGATGCCCGAGGAAGACCCGCTTCTCCAGGCGGAACCCGCCGGCCTCGTAGGTCCAGAGGGGCAACCCCCACTCGAGGCGGAATTCGCGCAGATGCCCGGCGCCGGGGATGTTGGCGGGCTGTCCCGCCTTCTGCTCGCCGCCCAGGCGGTGGATGGTGCCGTCCGGCAGGCGGAGCACCTCCTCGATCTGGCCGAGCATGAAGGTGCGCCCCACCGGCGCGGGCAGGGCCGACACCAGCAGGCCGTGATAGCGGCGGGTGGGCACGCCCGAGATCGTCCCGGAGGCGTACCCCCCGAGACCGTTCGAGATCAGCCACTCGCGCGTCAGCAGCGACTCAGGCGCCGGCTCGGGTGGAATATCGGTCTCGGCCTGAGCCTCCCGCTCGGGCCAGGGCATGGATCGGGCCAGCTCGATCATCTCTTCGTACCTCCTTCGGCGACCAGCCGCATCACCACCGCGGCCTGTCCGGGCAGCCGCCAACACCCTTCCTCGTCCTCCGGCGGCGGCGCGCCGCTGCCGCCATAGCGCGGGTCCTCGCTCGACCAGAGCACCTCCCAGCGCAGGCCGGTGAGGGGGGCCAGGAGCGGCTCCGGGACCGGCTCGAGCTCCAGGTTCATCCCCAGGTTGACCAGCAGCAGGCGGTCTCCCGCCGCTTTTTCGGAAAAACCCCCGAAGAAGCGGAGGACGAACGCCTCGGCCCCGAGCACGGCGCCGTCGAGCCATCCTTTCCCCGGACTGCGGAACACAGGGTCCTCCCGGCGCAGCCGCAGCAGGTCCTTGTGCAGGGCGTAGCAGGCCGCGTGCCGCTGCCGCTCGGCGGGGTCGAGCTTGCAGCGCTCGAAGCTCGCGGGGGACTCGGGATCGGGGACGCCCGCCTGCGTCTCGGGCAGCGCCAGGCTGGGGAACTGCGACAGGAACTCCAGCCGCCCCTCGCGCACCGCCTTCGCCAGCTCCGGATTATGGTCGGCGAAGTAGAGGAACGGGGTGGAGGCGCAGAACTCCTGCCCCTGGAAGAGCATCGGCGTCGCCGGCCCGAGCAGCGTGAGGGCGGTCAGCGCCCGGAAGCGGCCCGGGGAGGCCAGCTTGTGGCAACGCTCCCCACGGGCCGAGTTGGCCACCTGATCGTGGTTCTGGAGGAAGCTGACGAAAGCCGACGCCGGCAGCCCCAGCCCCGAGGTCCCCCGGCGCAGCTCCTGCCAGGAGTAGCGCTGCCCCTGGTAGAGATAGCCGTATTTGACCAGCGAGACCATCTCCTGGGGGCTCCCCTTGTAGTCCCGGTAATAGGCCTCGTTGCGGCCGGTCAGGGCCACCTGCGTCGAGTGGTGGAAGTCGTCGTTCCACAGCGCGTCGAGGCCGTACCCCCCCTCCTCGGGCGGGCGCACCAGCTTCGTATCCTGCGGCTCGTTCTCGGCCACGGTGTAGAGCGCGCGCCGGCCGGCGGCCTCGCGCGCCCGGCGGACCATGGCGGCCAGGATGTGATCCTCCGAGGCGTCCTTGACGTCCTGGGTGGCGTCGAGCCGCAGCCCGTCGAGGTGGAATTCCGCGATCCAGTAGCCGGCGTTGGCGAGGAAAAATTCGCGCACCGGTCCCGCGTCCTCGCCCTCGAAGTTGATCGCCTGCCCCCAGTCGTTGGTGTAGCGATCGGTGAAATAGCTCGTGGAAAACTGCTTGAGATAGTTGCCGTCCGGCCCCAGATGGTTGTAGACGACGTCGAGGATCACGGCGATCCCCGCGGCGTGGGCGCGGTCGACGAAGCGGCGGAAGTCGTCCGGCTCGCCGTAGAAGTGGTAGGGGGCGAAGAGGTCGACGCCGTCGTACCCCCAGCCGAAGCGGCCGGGAAACTCGGCGATCGGCATCACCTCCAGCAGGGTGATCCCCAGCTCCGCCAGCCGGTCAAGCTCGCGCGCGGCAGCCTCCCACGTCCCTTCCGGGGTGAAGGTGCCGACGTGCATCTCGTAGATCACCTGTCCCTCGGGACCGGCGCCGGGCCAGCCGCGGTCGGTCCACTGGAACGTCGAGGGATCGATCACCTGGGACGGCCCGTGCGGTCCCTGGGGCTGGAAGCGGGAGGCGGGATCGGGGAACGCGTCGCCGCCGTCGAGCCGGTACTTGTAGAGCGCCCCGGCGCCGGCCCCCTTCACCAGCCCGGAGAAATAGCCGTCCGGCTCGGGCGTCAGCTCGAAGTCGACCTCCCACTCCTCGGCGGCGCTCTCCTCGAAGACCACCTCCACCCGCTTGCGCGAGGGGGCCCAGACGCGGAAATGCACGCCTTCGGGTGTCACCTCGGCGCCGACGGGAAGGGAAGCCTCTTGAAATCCTTCTTGAATTGATGGTCAAACCAGAGTGGCTCGAATTGCCGTACCGGCCTAGCCATTCAAGGCTCGCCGGAAAGCTGCCACGGGGTCGTCGTTGATCGGCTCGCTCCAGTGGGAACGATCGTCGAGATTCGCCTCGCTGATCTTTTGGCAGAGGCTTTGCCACTCGGAGCCGAGGCGCAGAAAGGCGTCTGGGCCCACGATAGCGATCTTGTTCGTCCCCCAAGCCTGGGGAGACATCTCGGTATTGAGCCGCTTGCGCGACGAAATCGACGATGGCGAGCTCCTCAGGGCTCAGCGCTGAGCCGAAGTCGACGTCTGCCGCCAGGGAGATCCGCTTGCCGCTCTCAGAGTACCGATGAGGCTCCACATGGAACGTCCCGCCGCCTTGGGCTCCCTGCCGGATGAATCGAAAAACCTCCCGGGTGACGACTCCGTGCTCCCATGTCTGATAGGTGCCGTTGGCGATGGGTTGCCCGAGGATCTGGCTCGCGACGACGTCGACCAGATAGGGTAGCTTGACAGCCTGGGTCGAGAAGAGCGGGCCCAGGCACTGGCACAAACGCGCCAAGACCGCACCCAGCTTCGGGCTCAAAGCCCCACCAGTGTCGATACCGGGCATCATGAATCCTCCATTTGGAGTATAGCGCGCCCGTGCTCTTGGCGCAAGCAGGGCGTAACCGGGCTAACCGGGCGGGGCTCGCTACTCCCCCCGCGCCGACGGCGCCCCGAGCTGCACGGGCACCACCACCCTCCGGTTGCCGCGGAGCACCTCCACCCTCACCGTGTCGCCGGCCTTTTTGCCCTCGATGGCGACGAGGAGCGCGTCGCCGGAGGTCACGGGCTGGCCGTCCACGGTGAGCACGATGTCGCCCAGCTCCACGCGGCCGTAGCGGGCGCGCCGGAGCCCCTGGAGCCCCGCGCGGTCGGCGCCGCTGCCCGGCTGGACCCGGGAGATCACCGCGCCGTCGATCCCCAGCCGCTGCGCCAGCCCCTGGGTGACGGTGAACCCCGGCGAGGGGCGCTGCACCCGGCCGTAGCGGATCAGGTCCGGCACCACCCAGGCCACGTCGTGCTCCGGGATGGCGAAGCCGATCCCCGCCGAGCCGCCCGAGGGGCTGTAGATCGCCGTGTTCACCCCGATCAGCCGGCCGGAGCTGTCGAGCAGCGGCCCTCCCGAGTTGCCCGGGTTGATCGCCGCGTCGGTCTGGATCACCTCGCGGATCGGCGCTCCGGACTCGGACTGGATCTCCCGCCCCAGCGCGCTCACCACGCCGGTGGTCAGGCTCTGGTCGAGGCCGAACGGGTTGCCGATGGCGAAGACGCTCTGCCCCACCTTGAGCGTCTCCGAGCTGCCGAGAGGGAGCGGCGTCAGCTTGCTCGCGGGGGCGTCGATCTTGAGCACCGCGAGGTCCTTCTCGGGCGCGGCGCCCACCAGCTTGGCGTCCCAGGTGGACTGGTCCGCCAGCGTCACCTTGGCGGCGTCGGCGCCGGAGATGACGTGGAAGTTGGTGACGATGTGCCCCTGGCGGTCCCACACGAAGCCGGAGCCGGATCCGCGGGGGACCTCGGTCTCGTTGAGGCTGAAGACATTCTGCTGCACGGCGAGCGAGGTGATGAACACCGCCGCCGGCGAGGCGTGCTGGAAGAGCGCGATGGTCGCCTTCTCCTGCTCCTGGAGCTGCGGCTGCGGCTGCGGCGGGATCGCCCCCCGGCTGCCGTTCTGGGCCGGCGCGGGCGCCGTCTGCCGCGCCGGAGAGGCAGACGGGGCGGCCGGCGCGGCGGCCGCCCGCGCGGGCCACGACCTGCCGGCGTAGAAGGCGAGGGCGGCGGTGAGCAGGATGACGATCAGCGACGGGAGCGGGGAGCGGCTCATGGGGGGCCTCCTCAGGAGCACGGACGGGCACAGACTAGCACGGACGGACACGGACGGACACGGACGGGAGAGGACGCCGAAGAGGATCTCCGCCGTCCGTGGTTTGTCCGCGCCCGTCCGTGCTCCCCGCCCCCCCGGCACGCCCCTTGCTACCTCCCCCGCCCCGGAGACTGAGGGAGCGATGACCAATCCATCCGACGTGGGAGAGACATCGGGCGCCGCCCAGGATCTGCGGGCCCTGCTCGAAGCCGGCGAGGGGTACCGGCTGATCGTCGAGGCGATCGAGGACTACGCGATCCTCACCATGGACCCCGAGGGCAAGGTGGCGAGCTGGAGCTCCGGAGCGGAGCGCCTCCTGGGCTACGAGGCGGAGGAGATCCTCGGCCGCGACGGCGCCTGCTTCTTCACCCCGGAGGACGTCCAGAAGGGGGCTCCCGAGGCCGAGCTCCGCAAGGCGGCGGAGACCGGCCGCGCCGCCGACGACCGCTGGCACGTGCGCAAGAACGGCTCCTACTTCTTCGCCAGCGGCATCACCAGCTCCCTGCGCGACGCCCAGGGGGCCCTGCTCGGCTTCGTCACTGGCGCGGGCGGACGAAGAGAAGGACGAGTTCCTGGCCGTGCTCGCCCACGAGCTGCGCAACCCGCTCGCCCCCGTCTTCTACGCCCTCCGCCTGCTCGACGAGAAGCCGCTCGACGATCCCAACCGCTGGTACATCCGGCGCATCGTCGACCGCCAGATGCGCCGGCTGGCCCGCCTGATCGACGACCTGCTCGACGTCAGCCGCATCCGCACCGGCAAGGTCGAGCTGCGCAAGGACCGGGTCGATCTCGGCTCCGTCGTGGGCCACGCCGTCGAGGTCGCCCGCCCGCTCGCCGAGGACCGCGGGCACAAGCTGGCCGTCTCCCTCCCTCCGGAGCCGGCCTGGCTGGAGGCGGATCCTGTCCGGCTGGAGCAGGTCTTCACCAACCTGCTGAGCAACGCCGTCAAATTCACCGAGGACGGCGGGAGCATCTCGCTCAGCGCCGAGCGCCAGGGCCAGGAGGTGGTCGTGCGGGTGCGGGATACCGGGGTGGGCATCCCTCCCGATCTGCTCCCCCGCGTCTTCGACCTCTTCACCCAGGGGGACCGCTCGATCGACCGTTCCCGCGACGGCCTGGGGATCGGCCTGACGCTCTCCCGCCGGCTGGTGGAGATGCACGGCGGCACGATCGAGGCCCGCAGCGACGGGGTGGGGCGGGGGAGCGAATTCGTCGTCCGCCTCCCCGCGTTCCTGCATCACGGGCCGCCGGCGGACGAGGAGACGGCTCCGGCGCGGGCCGCCGACTTGGAGAAGAAACCGCCCTCCCGCCCGCTGCGGGTGCTGGTGGTGGACGACAGCGAGGACACCACGGAGCTGCTCGGCACGCTCCTGGAGATGGCCGGCCACTCCATCCAGGTGGCCCACACCGGCCCCTCGGCGCTGGAGGTGGCGGCCGCCTTCCGGCCCGACGCGGTGATCCTGGACATCGGACTGCCGGGCCTCGACGGCTATCAGGTGGCCCAGCGCCTGCGCGAGGACCCCGCCCTCAGGAGCATGACGCTGATCGCCGCCACCGGCTACGGCCAGGAGGAGGACCTCCGCCGCTCCCGCGAGGTCGGCTTCGACCAGCACCTGGTGAAGCCGATCGACCCGGGCGAGCTGCAGCGGTTGCTGGCGGAGGTGGCGGGTCGGGTGGGGTAGACCCGAAAAGGGCTTTTCTCATCCGACCGATCGGACGGATCCGACCGATCCGTCGGATCTAGCCGATAAGCCCTCCTACCCCCTCTTCGCCTCCTCCACCTCCAGCGCCCCCTGCTGGAGCATCGTGCGCAGCAGCGCGGCGTGCTTCTCGGCCTCGCGGGCGCGCTGCTGGTAGCGCTGGCCGGCCGCGGTGTTGTCGTGCCCGCGGGCCCGCTTCTCC
>QHVW01000230.1 GCA_003223675.1 Acidobacteriota bacterium | reverse complement strand
TGGGGGGGTATCCCACCGAGGACCTCATCCAGTGGCGGGCGTTCCTCGCCGCCCAGCGCAGCGAGCTCGAACGGCTCGCCGAGGAGACGGTCGATCTCCCCTCCGTGCTCGTGGTGGGGGTGGCGGTGGGGGTCGGCGGCCAGATCTTCAACTGCGCCGCGGTGCTCCACGGCGGCGAGATCCTCGGCTTCGTCCCCAAGGAGAAGCTCCCCACCTACAACGTCTTCTACGAGGCGCGCACCTTCTCGCGCGGCGCTCCGGGGCTGGCCCTCGACGCCGGCGGCGTGCCGCTCGGCGACTATCTCTTCGCCTTCGATTTCGGCCTGCTGGCGGTCGAGGTCTGCGAGGACGTCTGGTCGCCGGACGGGCCGATGCGGCGGCGCTGCTACTCGGGGGCGGAGCTGGTGGTCAACGTCTCCGCCTCGCCGTTCCGCGTCGGCGTGGTCTCCACCCGCCGCGAGATGCTCGCCACCCGCTCGGCCGACAATCAGGCGACGCTCGCCTACGCCAACTGGATCGGCGCCCAGGACGGCCTGGTGTTCGACGGCGGCGGCTTCGTCTTCCAGAACGGCCGGCCGATGCTGGAGGCCCCCCGCTTCCGCGAGGGTTGGGCGGCCTGCGTGGTCGATCTCGACCGCACCGTGCGGGCCCGCCGCGAGGCCTCGACCTGGCGGATCGACTGCGAGGAATTCCAGCGCCAGGAGATCGCCGTGCCGGTGCTGCGGAGCGACCATCCGACCGGGATCCCTGAGTCTCTGCTCTACCCGGTGCCGTCCTGGGAGAGCCTCTTCCTGCCGGCGGCGGGCGCCCCCGAGCGCACCGCCCGCGAGGAGGTGCTGGACGACCTCATCGCGGCGCTGGCCCTGGGGGTGCGCGACTACTTCCAGAAGTCGGGCGCCTTCCGCGCGCTGGGGATCGCCCTCTCCGGCGGGCGCGACTCCATGCTCACCCTGCTGATCGCCTGGCGGGCCGTCTGCTTGCTCCAGGGGGACGAGGGAAAAGCGGGCGAGCTGATCCAGGCCTTCTACATGCCGACCCGCTACTCGGGGGAGGGGACGCGCGGCGCCGCCGCGACCCTCTGCCGGGAGCTGGGGGTCCCCCTGCGGGTGGTCGCCATCGAGGAGGCGTTCGACCGCGAGACGGCGGCCACGCGCGAGATGCTGGGCGGCGGCGAGCCCACCGGGCTCACGCTGCAGAACATCCAGGCGCGGCTGCGCGCCGGCCGCATGTGGAATTGGGCGAACAGCTCGGGGGCCCTGTTCCTCCAGACCGGCGACATGAGCGAGAAGGCGGTGGGATACACCACCATCGGCGGCGACCTCGAAGGGGCGCTGTCGGTGATCGCCAACGTGCCCAAGACGGTGGTGGTGGCCCTGCTCGAACGCTTCCTGGCCCGCTTCGGCTTCGCCGGCATCCGCCAGACCCTGGAGACGGAGCCCGGCCCGGAGCTCGCCGCCGAGCAGACCGCCGAAGGGGAGCTGATGCCCTTCCCGGTGCTGGACGCCTGCCTCTATCTCTACGCGGGGGAGAAGCTCTCGCCCCCCGAGGTGGCGGCCGCGCTGCGCACGGTCTTCCCCGAGATCGCGGCGGACCGTCTCGCCGCCTGGGCCGGCCGCTTCGCGGCGCTCTTCACCCGCTCGATCTACAAATGGGTGCAGTCCCCCCTCGCCCTGCACGTGGGCGCGCTCGATCTGGATCGCGAACGGGCCCTGCAGCTCCCGGTGGTGCAGCGCAACGAGTGGCCTTGACGGGAGCCGGGATCCCATGAAAAAGCCCAGCCCCTCCGCGTTGATCCCGGAAAAATACCTTCACCGGACCTTTGAGATCGGCGTCATCCTCAAAGGGATCGACGGCGTCCTGGAGGTCCTCGGCGGCGGTCTGCTTCTGGCGCTGAGCCCCAGCCGGATCACCAGCCTGTTTCTCGCGCTCACCCGGCCGGAGCTGGCCGAAGATCCGAACGACAGGATCGCCCATCTCCTCCTCCACGCGTCTCACGGCCTCACGGCGTACTCGCGGCACTTTCTCGCGGCCTATCTGCTCTCGCACGGCATCGTCAAGATCGTCCTCGTGGTGGAGCTGCTGCGCCGGCGTTTGTGGGCCTATCCCGCTTCGATCGTCGTCTTCACCCTCTTCATCGTCTACCAGCTCTATCACCTGAGCCATGTGTATTCCACGAGCATGGTGGTGCTCACCGTCCTGGATGTGGGAGTGGTCCTCCTCACCTGGCACGAGTACAGGTTCTTCCGAAGGCAGCCGGGTCTCCTGCGAGAATTGCACAAAGGGTGAAGTACAAACCTTGATCGAAGCATCGACGCGGCCGCTGCCCAGGGCTCCTTCGATGAGCTCTACCCTTGACTTCCGCCACCCGGCTGGGCAAGGCTGTCTGTTGCTTAGATGATGACCATCAAGCCCAATCCCGACAGCGGGCCCGCGGCCCGGCGGGCGGCGGCCTATGTGGCGGTCGTTCTCGGCTGCCTGGCCGTGGCGCCGTGGGTGGACCGTCTGGGGTGGGTGGGCAACGCCTATATCCACACGCTGCATGAGATGGCGGCCGTGGTGCTCGCTCTCGGGGTGGCGGCGATCTCCCTCCTACGGTTCCACAGCCGCAAGAGCGACACCTTCCTGCTGATCGGCTCGGCTTTTGTGGGTGTCGCCGTTCTCGACGCCTATCACGCGGCGCAGGCCCCCAACCTGTTGACGACCAGCCCGCCATGGAGCTGGCTCGCCTCGCGGCTGTTCCTGGCGGTCTTCCTCTGGTGGAGCGCGCCGACGCGGCGCTGGGTGCCCTTCGAGGCGCGGCTCGACCAGCGGCGGGTCTACCTGCTGGCCGGCGCGGTGACGCTCGCCTGCCTGGCGTTCTTCACCTTCACGCCGCTGCCGTCCGCCTACTTTCCGGACTTCGCCCTGCGGCGTCCGGCCGAGCTCCTGCCGGCGTTCTTCTTCCTGCTGGCGTTCGTGCGCCACCTGCGGTGGGGGCGCTGGCGCGAGTGGAGCTTCGAGCACTGGCTGATGCTCGCCCTGCTGATCGGGCTGATGGGGCAGGTCGCCTTCATGCCCTTCGCCACGCGGCCGTTCGACGCGGCGTCCGAGGCGGCCCACCTGGCGAAGAATTGCAGCTATCTGTTCGTGCTGGCGGGCCTGCTCGGCAGCATGTACTCCCTGTTCCAGCAGGCCGACGAGAGCGCTGTCGCCCTCGCCCGCGTCAACGCCGAGCTGCAGGCGGAGATGGACGAGCGCACGCATGCCGAGGCCGAGCGCGACCAGTTCTTCGACATCTCGCAGGAGATGCTCTGCATCGCCGGCACGGACGGCTTTTTCCGGCAGCTCAATCCGGCCTGGGAGAAGATCCTCGGCTGGACGGCCGAGGAGATGAGGTCGCGGATGTCCTTCGAATTCATCCATCCGGACGACTGGGCGTTGACGCGGGCCGAGGGGCAGCGGCTCCGCCTGGGGGGCGGCTCGCGGAGCTTCGAGAACCGCTACCGGACCAAGGCCGGCGACTACCGCTGGCTCTCCTGGCGGGCGGTCGCCTCACGCGAACGGGAGCTGATCTACGCCATCGCCCGCGACGTCGAGGAGGAGAAGCGGATCGCGCAGATGAAGAACGACTTCGTGTCCGTGGTCAGCCACGAGCTGCGAACGCCGCTGACCTCGATCCGCGGCTCGCTCGGGCTGATCGCCGGCGGGGTGGCCGGGGAGCTGCCGGAGAAGGCCCGCGCGCTGGTCGAGATCGCGTCCAAGAGCTGCGAGCGGCTGGTGCGCCTGATCAACGACATCCTCGACGTGGAGAAGATCGAGTCGGGCAAGATGGGCTTCTACTTCGTGCCGGTCGAGTTGGCGCCGCTGCTCGAGCGGGCGGTGGAGGACAACCGCGCCTACGCGGAGGGATACGGGGTCGTGCCGCGGATCACCGCCACGGCCGCGGGAGCGCGGGTCTGGGGGGACCCCGACCGCCTGTTGCAGGTGATGACGAACCTGATCTCGAACGCCGTCAAGTTCTCGCCGCGGGGGGGCATGGTCGAGATCGCCACCGAGCGAGGGAGCGGCGACGTGCGGATCTCGGTGACCGATCACGGCCGCGGCATCCAGCCGGAATTCCGGCAGCGCATTTTCGAGCGGTTCGCCCAGTCCGACTCCTCCTCGACGCGCGAGAAGGGGGGGACGGGGCTGGGCCTGAGCATCTCCCGCGCCATCATCGAGCGCCATCACGGGCGCATCGGGTTCACCAGCGAGCCGGGGGTGGCGACGACCTTCTATTGCGATCTGCCGGAATGGGGGGCGCTGGCGGACGCGGCCGCCGCGGAGGCCGAGGACCGTCCGCGCATCCTGGTCTGCGAGGACGACCGGGACGTGGCCCGCCTGCTCGGCCTGATGCTGGAGCGCGAGGGGTATCAGGTGGACGTGGCCCACGACGCGGCGCAGACCCGGCGGCTCCTGCGCGAGGGCTCCTACGCCGCCCTCACGCTCGACCTCCTGCTGCCGGACCAGGACGGCGTCACGCTGATCCGCGAGCTGCGGCGGGAGGAGGCGACGAGCCGGCTGCCCATCGTCGTGGTCTCGGTCCGCGCCCAGGAAGGGGCGGCGGAGCTCAACGGCGGCGCCGTGGGAGTGGTCGACTGGCTGGTCAAGCCGATCGACGAGAACCGCCTGATGCTGGCCGTGGAGAGGGCGGTCCGGAGCTCGCTCGGCGAGCGGGCGCGCATCCTCCACGTGGAGGACGACGCCGATCTCCAGCGGGTGGTGGCGGCGATCGTCGACGGCGACGCCATGGTCGAGCGGGCGCTCAACCTGGCCGAGGCGCGGGAGCGGCTGGCGCGCGAGCGCTTCGATCTGGTGATCCTCGACCTCGCCCTGCCGGACGGCTCGGGGCTGGAGCTGCTCCCCGCGCTCGGCAGCCTCGATCCGCCCACGCCGGTGCTGATCTTCTCGGCCCACGAGGTGGACCCGACCGTGGCCGGCCGGGTCGCCGCCGTGCTGGTGAAGTCCCAGACCTCGAACCGCGAGCTGTCGGAGCGGATCCGCTCGGCGTTACAGGGATCTTCGCGGTAAGTTGACAAAGAGCCAAGTATCTATACAATCCCGCCTGGTCATTCAACTGGCCTTTGCAGCCTGGGATTCCACCTGGGAACACAACTTGGAAAGGAAGTATCGATGCGTAAGATGTCTGCTTTGAAGCTCGGTCTCGGTGCCCTGATCGCCCTCTCGACGCTAGTGGCTCCGGCGGCCAGCCACGCCGCGGGCGCGCTCTGCATCTTCAGCTTCACGAACCAGAGCGGGGCCACCTGCACCTACGCGGGCACCGAGGGCAACTGCTGCGTCTACACCAGCAACGACGGCAGCCACTGCAACAAGATCTGCAACCCTCCGGCCTGAGAAGGGCCTTAATCCCCTTAACACAACCCGGTTCCGCCCGCCGCCCTTGGCTTCATAGAGGGCGGCGTCGGCGGCCTCACGGGCCCGCTTCGGCCTCGGGATCCGGAGGGCGCTCGGCGAGCTCACGCAGGCGGGTGAGCAGATCCTCGACCTCGTGCTCGTCGATGGGGGCGCCGGCGTCGAGCGCGGCCTTGAGGAGGCTTTCGAGCCGGCGGGAGACGTCGCTCACCTCGGGGAAGCCGAAAGTGGCGCCGGTGCCGGCCAGCGAGTGGGCCAGGCGGTGGAAGGTGCGCAGGGGCTCCTTCCCCCAGCCGGCGTCGCGGGCGGCGTCGCGGGCCGCCTCGATCTCGGAGACCCGCGCCGGCAACCGGTAGGCGAAGTAGCGCCGCAGGTCCTCGGCGACGTCGCGTTCCCGGTGCGCTGTCATGGCCGCGCCGCTTCAGGAGGTCAAGGAACGCCAGATGGTCTGGACGGTCTCCGCGAGAGTCATGGGATCGAAGGGCTTGGCGATGACGTCCACCGCGCCCATCTCCCGGTAGCGCGCGATCTCGTGCGCCTGGACGCGCGCGGTCATGAACACCACCGGGACGTCGCCCGCCGGGAGCTGCCGCAGCGCGGTGAGGGTGGCCGGGCCGTCCATCCCCGGCATCATCACGTCGAGCAGCACCAGGTCGGGGGAGATCTCGGCGAAGCGGGAGAGGGCCTCCGCCCCGGAGCCGCAGGGGAAGACCGTGAAGCCGCCGAGCGACTCGAGGGCCATGGTGGCGACGACCTGGATGTCCGGATCGTCCTCCACGAATAGGATCCGGCGCAGAGGTGGAGCTTGCATGCTTCTTCTTTCATACCAGAGAGCTCGCGGAGCGGCAAGGAGGCAGGGCTGATACAATCGGGAGCTTACGGTTCAGTCTTATGCCCGGCGATCCTCTCCAGAAGGGAACCTCCGACCGTCACGTCCTCGCCGTCGAGGACGACCCGGACCTGCTGCGCCTGATCTCGCGCGAGCTGCAGGGCGCCGGCTTCACCGTCTGGGCCTGCCCGTCGGCCGAGGAGGGGCTCGCGACCCTCGAGCGCAAGGGGCTCCCCCATCTGGCCCTGGTGGACATCCTCCTGCCCGGGCTCGACGGCATGGCCTTCGCCCGCAAGGTCCACGAATGGAGCGACCTGCCGATCATCATGCTCACCTCGGTCGACGAGGAGGAGACGGTGGTGCAGGCGATCGAGCGCTTCGCCGAGGACTACATCCGCAAGCCGTTCAATCCGCGGGAGATGGTGGCGCGGGTCGAGCGCGTGTTCCGCCGCATCGGCGACTTCGCCTACACCCTGCAGCCGGTGGTGCGGGTGGACGACCGGCTGGCGATCGACTTCGCGCACCAGCGGGCGGTGGCGGCCGGCCGCGAGGTGGGGCTGACGTCGACCGAGACCAAGCTCCTCTACGTCCTCCTGCGCAGCGCCGGCCGCGTGGTGGCGACCGACTTCCTGCTGCGGCGGCTGTGGCCCTCGGACGAGGTGTTCGAGGACACGCTGCGCGTCCACGTCCACCGGCTCCGGGCGAAGATCGAGCCCGAGCCCTCCCGCCCCCGCTACGTGCTGACCGAGCGCGGGACGGGCTACCGCTTCCCTGTCGCCGCGTCGTGAGGCTCCCGCGCCCGCGCCTGCTCACCCGGGTGGCCCTGGCGCTCGCCGCCGTGGGGCTGCTGCCGCTCGCCATCTCCTATTTCGGCCTGGTGGGGGTGAACCGCGACGCCCTGTTCGCTCAGGTGCTCAACACCCACGCCCTGGCGGCGCGCACGGCGGCGGCCCGGGTGGAATCGTTCCTCGAAGCCCGGCTCTCCCTGGCGCGCGGGCTGGCGGCGAACCGCGCGCTGGCCGATCCGCGCTCCCCCGCGGCGCAGGAGCTCCTCGCCGGCAGCCTGCAGGCGTGGGCGGACCTCAACGTCGAGGCGGTGGCGGTGGTCAACGCTAGAGGGCAGGAGGTGGTGCGGGCCCAGCTCAAGGGGATGTCCCCGGCGGTGACGGCGGCGCTCCGGCTCCCCGGCGCCGGGCCGGTGGCGGCCGTGCCGGGCGAGCTGCCGCCGGTGATCCGCATCGCGGCGCCGCTGCCCGGCGGCGCCGGAGCGGTGATGCTGGCCTGTGGCGGCGTGGCGCTCCAGGACGTGACGCACCCGGAGGAATTGGGCGGCGAGGCCGAGCTGGCGGTGGTCGATCCGGAGCGGCGGGTGGTGGTGGGGGATGCACGCTCCCTGGCCGCCTTCCCCCGTTCCCTGGTCGACGCTGCGCTGGCCGGCCGGGTAGCCGGCGCCAGCCGGTTCCCAGGGAAACACGGAGAGGTCCTCGGCGCCTACGCGCCGGTCCCGCTGGCCGGCTGGGTGGCGCTGTCGAGCCAGCCGGCACGGGTGGCCGAGGCGGTGGCGGCGCGGCTGCGACGGCAGTCGATCCAGGCCCTCGGCGTGGCGCTGCTGCTCATCGCCCTGCTCCTGGCGGCGGCCTGGGCCGCCGTGGTGCGCCCGATCCGCGATCTCGCCCGCGAGCAGCGGAAGCTGGCGGGAGCGGCGCCGGCGCCCGCCGGGCGGGACGAGATCGACGATCTGCGGAGGAGCTTCGAGGCCCTGCGGCGCGGCCTGGACGAGCGCAAGGCGCTCGACGACGTCTTCCTCGGCCGCTATCAGGTGATCGAGCTGCTGGCGACCGGCGGCATGGGCGCCGTCTTTCGCGGTTGGGATCCCAGGCTCCAGCGTCCGGTCGCCCTGAAGACGCTGCGGCTCACCGGGATCGACCTCCCCTCCGAGGCCAAGCGGACGCAGCGCGTCGAGCAGCTCGTGCGCGAGGCGGTGACGGCGGCCCGGTTCAGCCACCCGAACGTGGTGGCGGTCTACGACGTGGCGGAGTCCCCCGAGGGGGCCTATATCGCCATGGAGCTGGTGGAGGGGATCAGTCTCGAGCGGCTCCTCTTGCAGCGCGGGCGCCTCCGGCCGGCGGAGGTGATCCCGCTCGGCGCCGCGGTGGCCCGCGGCCTCGCCGCCGCTCACACGCGTGACGTCGTGCACCGCGACGTCAAGCCGGCCAACGTGCTGCTCGGCCGCGACGGCTCGATCAAGGTGACCGACTTCGGCATCGCCGACCTGATCGCCGCCACCTCCCGGGCGGACGGCCTGGTCTTCGGCACGCCGGGCTACCTGCCGCCGGAGGCGTTGCGGGGGGGCGGCCACGACCGCGCCGGCGACCTCTTCGCGCTCGGCGTCCTGCTTTACGAGTGCCTGGCGGGGGTGAAGCCGTTCGGCGGCATCGAGGTGTCGGACATGGTGCAGAGCACCCTCTTCGGCGCCATGAAGCCGTTGCGCCCGCGTCGAGCGCCGCCGCCGTGGCCGACGAGCTCGACCGCCTGGCGGCCCGGCTGGGGGCCCGCTGGAAGCTGGAGGAGAGGCCCCGGCCGGGGCCGACCGCCTCCACGGAGTACACCATCGAGGCGCAGTGGGTGCGGACGCAGGGGGTGAGGTAGGCCCCTTCCTGGGACCGCCGGCGTCCTCGCCGGCCTTCTAACTCCGCTTTTTCTTTTAAAAAACTGGTTAGAAGGCCGGCGAGGACGCCGGCGGTCCCAGGGGTGATTTACCGCTTCCGCAGCACGATCTCCTTCTTGCTGACGTTCCCCACCAGATCCCGCGCTTCCAGCTCCATGACCACGCGGTCGCCGTCGGCGCGGGTGCGGACGATCAGGCGGTCGACGCCGGAGCCGGTGTCCTCGGCGGCCACCCAGAGGATGCGGTTCTCGCCGAGCGTCCCCGGCTTGCCGTCCACCGTCACGGCCGTGTCGAGGGCGGCGAAGAAGGCCTGCGGATGGTCGCTATCGATCTCGACTGGCTGCAGCGTCTTCTCCTTGCCCGGCTCCACGGCCCAGGGGACCGGGATCTGCCAGACGCCGGCTTGCGATTTCCAGGTTGCGCTGTCGGCGTGGCCGCCGCTCCGCCGCCCTTTCAGGCGCAGGCGCTCCTTCTCGGTATCCGCGGCCAGCCGGTCGGCCAGCGTCGAGCGGTCCCCCACCTCCCAGCGGATGGTGGGCGGCTCGGCGTCCACCACGAAGGAGAGGGGAGCGATCGTGGCCCGGCCGCCGCAGCCGTCCTCGGCCACCGCCGCCACCGTGTGCTCCCCCGGGCTCCAGGAGGCGGGCCAGGCGCTCTCCGTCCTGCCGCCGATCACCGGCCGCCAGGACGCGGCCTTGGCGCCGGCGTCCTCCGCAACGACCTCGACCTTCGCCGTGGGAGCCACGAACAGCCGGTCGCCCACCCGCACCTGGGGTCCGCCGGCCCGGAGCGCGCCCGCGGCGGGGGTCTCCTTTGCGCCGGGGCGGTCCGAGGTGATGGCCAGGCGGATCGCCTCGCTCGGATAGCCGTCGAGCCCGGAGCGGCTGCGGGCGGTCACCCGCCAGTAGAGCTCGCCCATGGGGAGCGCGGCGGGGCGCCACTGGGTGGCCGTCTCGCCCAGATGGCGGTCGACCAGCGCGCCGCAGGCGGGATCGCGGCAGACCTCCACGATGTAGGAGGCGGCCTGCGGGACCGGCTGCCACGACAGGGGGGGATCGACGCAGGCGCGCTGGCCGCCCGGCTCGGGAGCGGTGAGGGTGGGCGCCGGCAGGAGCGGCTCCGGCGGCGAGGGGGGACCCTGCGCCGCCACCGACGTGCCCATGCCATGCGGCACCTGGACCTTGGCGCCTCCGGCCTCCACCTCGCTCTGGCCGCCGTAAGCCATCAGCTTGGCGCCCCCCTCCTCGGCCTTGCGGGCGCGGGTGCGCGCCGCGCCGGCGCCGTCGGGCTTCGAGGTCGCCCTGGTGCTCCCGAGCACGATCTCCACC
>QHVW01000686.1 GCA_003223675.1 Acidobacteriota bacterium | reverse complement strand
GGCGCTCGACGCGTACCCGCAAGTCACGGTGCTGATCCCCTGCCACAACGAGCGGATCACCATCGAGCAAGTGGTGCGCGCCGCCGCGGCGAGCACCTATCCTCATTTCGACATCCTGGTGATCGACGACGCCAGCACCGACGAGAGTCCCGCGACCCTCGAGCGCCTGCTGGCGGAGATCCCCAACCTGCGGGTGCTGCGGCTGGAGCGCAATCTGGGCAAGGCCAAGGCGCTGAGCCTCGGCGCTCTCGCCACCAAGGCCGAGTACCTGATGTGCATCGACGCCGACGCCCTGCTCGACGCGGAGGCGATCCACTGGATGGTCTTCGACCTCGAGCGCAGCCCGCGGGTGGGCGCGGTGACCGGCAACCCGCGGGTGCTCAACCGCACCACCCTGGTGTCGCGCATCCAGGTGGGGGAGTTCTCGGCCATCATCGGCATGATCAAGCGCACCCAGCGCCTGCTGGGGCGGGTCTACACGGTCTCCGGGGTCTGCTCCTGCTTCCGCCACCGCGCCGTCCATGAGGTCGGCTACTGGTCGTCGCAGACGGTGACCGAGGACGTGGACATCAGTTGGAAGCTGCAGCTCGCCTACTGGGGCATCCTCTACGAGCCGCGCGCCGTCTGCTGGATCCTGGTCCCGGAGTCGCTGCGTGGGCTCTGGCGGCAGCGGCTGCGCTGGGCGCGCGGCGGCATCGAGGCGGCCCTGTGCCACAACCGGTCGATGTTCCACTGGGCGCGGCGCCGGATGTGGCCGGTATTCGCCGAGCTGATGGTCAGCACGGCCTGGTGCTACGCGGTCTTCCTCGTGCTGGTGGCCTGGATCCTCACCCAGGTGATACCCGCGTGGATGCCGTCCTCGCTGCAGGTCGCCACCCTCCTGCCCGGCTGGAGCGGCAGCCTGCTCGCCATGGTCTGCCTGCTGCAGTTCCTGACCGGCCTGGTCCTCGACCGGCGCTACGAGCGCCACCATCTGCTGCGCCAGATCTTCTGGGCGATCTGGTACCCGGCGCTCTACTGGGTCATCACCGCGGGAACGTCGGTGGTGGCGCTCCCCCTCGCCCTGCGACATCACGGGAGGACCGGCCATGCGGTCTGGCGAAGTCCCGATCGCTGAGGTGAGCAGCGTCGAGGCGATGGTGGCCCGGCAGTGGTCCCGAAAGCGGCCGCTCCCCACCGGGGTCGCCTCGGCGCTCACCCTGCTGTTCTGGGGGGTCTGGCTCTATCTGGTGTTGCCGCTGGTCAGCCTGGTGCTCTGGGTGTTCGGCGTGCGCTTCTTCATCCGGGAGATCGCGGAGGGGGGCTACGAGGCGCTGCGCGCCTCCCTGTTGGCCTATTCGTCGGTGCTGCTGGTGCTGGTGGGCCTGCTCGCCCTCTGGATCGCCTGGAGACGTGGACGTCCGCGAGGCGTTCCAGCTCGACGAGAGCCTGCTCTCCGCGCTGCGCGGCGAGCGGCTGGTGCGCATCGACCTCGACGGCGACGGCGTGGTGGTGATGATGAAGACCGCACCCCCCCGGGAGCCGGTTCCCGCCCTCGCGCCGCCTCCGGACCTCCCGGACGGCCCGGAGGGGGGCGCCCCTCAGCGCGCGCTCGAGAGCACGCGGTCCGGGTAGCGCGCCGCCAGCCAGGGGTGGAGAGCGCGGTCGACGATCTCCCCCACGCGGTCCGCTCCCGGGTTGGTGAAGTGGAAGAAATCGTAGAAAAAGGTGGAGTCCTTGGGCAGGGCGCGGGCGAGGTCGACCGTCAGCACGCCGCGCTCGCGCCCGACCTGCCGGGTCACGTCGTTGAAGCGCTCCAGCAGCCGCCAGGCGAGCGCGCCGTCGAGCTTCTCCCAGAGCTCCACCTCCATCGGCCGGGTGTCGAGGCCGGTGCGCGGGTCGACCCCGCCGAGCAGGGTGGGCTGGGTGATCAGCACCGGCTCGATGCCGTGATCGCGGTTGAGGGCGACGAGCTCCTCCAGGCGCTTGCGATAGGCCGCGAGCCGGCGGTCCTGCTCGTGCCAGAGACGGTCGGCCACCTCCGGCGGCACGGGATGGCGGGGCCGGTCGCGCAGCGCCACCGGCTTGGGCATGGCCCCGAGGTCCTCGATGCGCCGGGTGCGCCGCCAGCGGTAGAGGTTGAGCAGGGTGGCGGCGAGCTCGGAGTGGTCGGCGAGCGCCGCCCAGCGGTTCTGGGCCACGCGGTCGAAGCCGCGCGGCTCGTCGAGGAACATGTCGTTGACGCCCACCAGGTAGAGTGTGACCTTGGGATGGAGCCGCGTCAGCACCTGCCGGGTGAGCAGCAGATGCCCGAAGGTGCTGTGGCCGTCGAGGCCGGCGTTGTCCACCCACACCTTGCGCAGCTCCCCTTGCAGGCGGGCGCCGAGGCGCTCCGGCCAGTCGCGGCCGTCGCTCAGGTAGAAGCACTCGGTGGTGCTGCCCCCCACCGCCACGATCGTCAGCCATCCCGCGAAATCCGGCGGCGGCTCGGGGCCGCGGAAGCCGAGGGAATTCTTGGTGTGGATGACGTGGGCGTCGAGCTGATCGGAGCGTGACCGCGCGTCCGCCTTGATGTCGTAGACCTTGTTCGCCGGCAGCACCAGCGTGTTGCCCCGCATCCGGAAGCCGAAGGGGTTGCGCGCGCGGAGGATGAGCTCGGCGCCCCCAAGGGCGAGGCCGGTGCTGAGGGTGATCAGGAGGAGCTTGAGGGCGGCGGGGCGCATGGATTGAGATTATCGCAGGGGGGGTGGCAGGGCCCGCCCTGGAAGGGCGGATATTTGATCAGCCTGGGGTTTCAACCCCAGGCGGGGGGGCGGGGCGCCATGACGTGGCCATCCCCATCCCACCTGGGGTTGACACCCCAGGCTGGTGAATATCCGCCCTTCCAGGGCGGGCCCACCACCCACCAAATAAAAAAGGGCGGAGGCTGATCGCCCCCGCCCCGACGTTGACGTGAATCCCTCCCTGGCGTGCTGTCTTATTGCGGCAGCGCGAAGTTGAACGTGGCCACCACCGACTTCATGCCGCTGCGGGTGGTCACCGAGGTCCCCGGGACGGGGCCGGTGGGTCCCACGAACGGGCCGGTGATGGTGCTGTTCGGAACCCGGTAGTAGGCCAGGTCGAGCGTCAGGCTGTCGGTGGCTTGGAAGCCGAGGCCGACGCAGTAGTGGTTGACGAAGACGGCCGGCACCTCGATGGTGAAGAAGGTCCGGTCGTCCGGGATCGGCACCTCGCTGTGGTTGTAGCCGGCGCGCAGGGCCAGCTTGGGGGTCGCCTTGTACTGGACGCCGGCCTCGTAGACGTTGATGTCCTTGAAGCCGAGGACGTCGCCGAAGCCGGCGGCGTTCTCGTAGTTGATCCACTTGTAGTCGAGGGCCAGGGCGAGCTGGTTGGTGGGGGTCCAGCCGAGGCCGACCACGGCCTGCGCGGGGTGGTCGAGCCCGAGCCGGATCTTGCGGCTCGTCCCGTAGTTGGGCAGGCCGGGGTTGGCGTGCGCCGAGTTCCACTCGAAGTCCTGGAAGCTGGTCTTGGTGTTGTAGGAGGCGCCGAGGGCGAAGGCGGGGTTGATCTTGTAGTAGAGGCCGATGCCGGCCCCGTATCCCCAGGCGCTGTCGAGGTTGACGTGCGGGACGTAGCAGGGGCCCGCGGGGCCCGAGCAGTCCGGGCTGGCGAAGCCGGCGGGATCGGCCTGCAGGCTGGCCCGGGCGACGTTCAGCGAGAGGCCGAGGGAGAACCGGTCGGAGAGCTTCCAGGCCAGCACCGTCGGCACCTTGAGGAGCGCGTAGTAGGAGTAGACGCGGCCGAAGCCGTTCGGCTGCGGCGCCAGGATCGGGTTGCCCGGGTCCTGCGGGTAGTCGGCGCCGAAGCCGGCGAGGCCCAGGAAGCCGATGCCGTAGGCGAAGTTGGAGCCCTTGGTGTGGTGCACCCAGCCGAAGGCCGGGATCAGGGCGGTGTCGCCGGCCTCCTCTGTCTTGCCGCTGAAGGTGCCGAACGGGGTGGCGACCGAGCTCGAGACCGCGTTGGTGGCGGTGTTGTACTCGGCGCTGAAGGCGAAGTGGCTGCCGTCCTGCTCGGTGGCGAGCGCCGGGTTGAGCAGCAGGCCCCCGAGGGTGTCGATGGGCAGCGCCACCCCGGCGCCTCCCATGGAGCTGTTGACGGCCCCCACGCCATGGAGCGTGTGGCCGTTGCCCGCATAGACCGCGGGGGCGGCGAGCAGGGCGAGGGCTGTGAGTGAAGCTACGGCTGTGCGTTTCATACGATCTCCCTGAGAAAAAGTGAAACCCGTGCACACCCCGGCAGTCCGAGGGCGCGAAGCGATCCAAGCCCCTGCTCGACTCCAAGAGAAAGCGAAAATGTTGGGGAGATTGTACAGCGGGAGGGGGGTGGGGGGCAAGCGAACCCTCACCCCTGTCCCCTCTCCCGTCCCCTCCCACCCTCCCTCACCGGGAGAGGGGAACGCGGTTGGTGCGTTGGTGGGGGTAGTACAACGTCAACCCTGAATGGCGCGTTTTCTGTAGGGGCGGCCCTATGTGGCCGCCCTGGGTGGGGGAAATTCCCGACCGGACGGTCCCCCCGCCCAGGGCGGCCACATAGGGCCGCCCCTACAGAACGCACCCTATACACGCAAA
>QHVW01000685.1 GCA_003223675.1 Acidobacteriota bacterium | reverse complement strand
CCCGCATCTTCATGTTGGGCAAGGACATGTCGATCTTGGCGCGCAGCACGTGGGCGCCATCCGCGAATTCGCCGGCCCGCATCCGGGCCAGGAGATCGAGGTTCTCCTCGACGGTGCGGTCCCGACAGGGGCTGTTGCGGCCGGGCTCGGTGACGGTCCCCCGGTATTCGCGGATCTCGTCCTCGCTCAGGCTGTCCACGTAGGCCTTGCCCCTGCGGACCAGCTCGACGGCGAAGTCGTACAGCCGCTCGAAGTAGTCCGAGGCGAAGAAGAGGTTCTTCCCCCAGTCGAAGCCCATCCAGCGCACGTCGCGCTGGATCGACTCGACGTACTCCTGGTCCTCGGTCTCGGGGTTGGTATCGTCGAAACGGAGATGGCAGACGCCCCCGTTCTCCAAAGCAAGGCCGAAGTTGAGGCAGATCGACTTGGCGTGGCCGATGTGGAGATACCCGTTCGGCTCCGGGGGGAAGCGCGTAACCACCCGTCCGCCGTGCTTGCCGGCGGCGCGGTCGCGCTCGACCATGTCGCGGATGAAGTCTCTTCCGGGGGTGGTGGGGGTGGTGTCGGGCATTGCGGAGGTCCTCGGTGGCGCGGCTCGATGGCCGAAAGAGTGTGAAGATACCACGGAGGGGGGCGACAGAAGGATTGACGGTCGGGCGAGGCCAGCGTATCGTCTCAGCTATGCGGACGACCCTGACCCTCGACGACGATGTCTACGAAGCGGCGCGGGCTCGCGCACAGGCGACCGGGAAACGGCTGGGCCGCGTCCTTTCCGAGATGGCTCGTGAGTCGCTCCAGTCATTCAGACCTCGGCCGAGACCTCCGGCGAAAAAGACGGCCCGCTTTCCCGTCTTCGAGGTGCCAGAGGGCACTCCGATGATCCCGGCCTCGCGGGTCCAGAGGGCGCTCGACGAGGATGGAATCGTCTGAGAGCAGGCCCCTCCTGCTGGACGTCAACGCCCTCGTGGCGTTGGCTTGGCCGAACCACCAGTTTCATACTGCAGTCCTAAAGCGCCTTGAGAAGCAACCGAATCCTCGTTGGGCGACGTGCGCCCTGACCCAACTTGGTTTCGTCCGCCTGTCCTCAAACCCGGTGATCGTCGAGGTGCGCAAGAGGCCGGCTGAGGTGGTCTCCTTGCTCGCGGACCTCATCCGCCATCCGCAACACGTCTACCTTGAAACCCTGCCGGAGCTGCCCCAGGCAGCGAGCTTCTTTCATCATCTTATCGGACATCAACAGGTGACGGATGCCTACCTGCTCGCGGTTGCTTCAGCGAACGGCGCCACCCTTCTGACCACCGATCATAGGATTGTCCCCCCCAGAGGGACAGGTGCCTCCATCGAGGTCATAAAACAATAAAGCTAGCAGGGCGGCCACGCGGGGCCGCCCCTACAGGATCGGTCGTAACAGGAATCCTTCAGTGCTTCTTCACTACATGCGCGTCCACCGGCACCGTATACGAAGCCGACCAGACGTAGCTCGACCCGCCGCTGGGGGCGATCGAGCAGCTCGAGACCTTCTGCCCGATCTGATACGACCCGTTGTAGGTCGGGCACTGGCACGTGACGAGCTCGCCCTTCTGGGTCTGCGACGTATGGTTCGGCCCGTAGGTGCAGGGAGCGGTCATGCAGCCCGCGTACTGTCCGGCGGGGCACGGGGTGCTCCGGAGCGCATAGTTGCCGTCCGGGCCGGACATGGCGAAGCTGAAGGTCGAGATCAGGTCGGCTTTGGGCCAGAACCAGCTCTTCGGATCGGTCGAGCCGTCCGCGCCGCCCTGATTCTTGACGTACTGGCAGACATTAGCCTGAGGGTACTTCGCGCATTCCGTCTGCTTCTTCGGATCGTCTTGAGGCCAGCAGTGCTCGATGTTCTTGCACCGGCCGCCGTCCAACCCGCATTGGGACACCGCCTCAAAATAGGCGCCTTGGTTCAGAATGCCGTTGATGTCGACGAAATTCGCGCCTGAGGTGTAGGCCTGGCACGTGCAATTCGCGACGTGGTTGTGCTCATCCAGCACACAAGGCAGGGCGTTTTTGCCGGAGGCGTCCGGCTTGCCCGTGACGCTCGGGGGGCCGGAGAAGAAGCAGAGCGCGTAGGTGTTGCCTTCGCAATACAACATGTTGGGCGAGGTCATCGCGGTCTTCGTTCCCGCTTTGGGGATGATGACGTCCGCCTGCGCGGGCCCGTACTCCGTGGTCCAGCAGTCCGTGGGGTGAAGCGGAGTGCTGCCGCAGTCGTTGGTGGCCTTGCAAGGCGGCGGATTCGGGCAGCGAGTGCCCGTCGATGCGGGGAAAACGGGCTTGGCGGCCTTGGCGGAGGACGCCTTCTTCGCCGGAGCGCTCTGCCCGTCGGCGCCGTAGGCCGTGAACGGCACGGCCGACATCAGGACGGCCAGAATCGCCGCAAGCTTCCAGAAATCCGTTGCCTTCCAGTTTCTCATCATTGTCTCCTCCCTTGACGAGCTGCCTGTTTCCCGAGGACCGGGTGGATGCCTCTCCCCGGCGCCACGGCGGCTCCGGGAATCTTCGCGTCAGGGATACAGTGGGACGGCGAGGCGGATTATCGCACCTCCGCGCCATGCAGTCACGCGGGACGAAAAGCGGCCTCGCCCGGAAGCGAGGGGCCCGGACCTGCCGGACGGAGAGAATCTCATCGAATTAGAGGCTTCAGCATAGCGCTCGAGCTCCGTCCATAACTATCAGATTCTTGCTCTCTTGACGCCGGCGAGTCGATCTGACGCAACGACGGGAAACTAAATGGTACTCTCCCCGTAGTCTCCTGATGTCCAGTCCCGATGTAAACGAGAGAAACCATCTATCTTGATGAAAGGAAAAACCCCATGAAAAAAGCGATGATCAAGAAGCTCGAGATCGCGAAGGAAACGCTCCGCCGGCTCGACAACAAGGATCTCCGCGAGGCGGACGGCGGAAGCGGCGGTGGATGGTCGGATAACAGCGTCTGCCCCACCACCACGCCGTCCCGCGCCTGCCCCTGATCGACCCTGTGGGGTCCGCTGGATCGATTTTCAACGCGCGCTCCGGGCCTCCCCGGGGCGCCGTCCGCGGCTCGGATCATGATCGTACTCCAGCGCGCTCCGATCCCACTGGGCCAGATTCGCCGCGGCTT
>QHVW01000684.1 GCA_003223675.1 Acidobacteriota bacterium | reverse complement strand
CTCGGACGCGAGCCGGCGGCCGGCGATGAATCCGCGGGCGTGCGCCAGGGAGTTGCTCTCGGAGAGCAGCAGGTCCGCGTCCAGGCTGAGGATCACCCGCGCGGCGCCGAGATCGTAGGTCGGACGGAGCGGCCGGCCGGCCACCAGGGCGGCGCCGGCGATCGCGCTCTCGTCGCTGACCGGCTCCCAGGTGGCCCAGAGCAGTTGCGGGAAGCGCTGGCGGAGCAGGGCGGCGAGCCGGAAGAACGTGGGCGAGGCCGAGGCCGGAGCGAGCACGGCCAGCCCGGCGCCGCCCGCGGCCAGGTAGGCGGCCTGCTGAGCTTTCCAGTCCGTCACGAAATCGGCCCAGGCCTTGCGCTCAGGTCTCGCCGAGGCGGCCTTGCGCTGCAGCGGGTGCGGCGAGCGGTCGGGGTCGTAGAGGCCGAGGATCGCGGCCTGCATCTGAGCGCTGGCGGCGCCGGCGGTGGCGGGATGGAGCTCGTTGCCCTCGATCTTGGTCGGCCGCCCCTCGTGGCTCTCCACCAGCAGGCCGTAGCCGTCGAGGCCGAACGGCATGGTCGTGGCGTACTGTTTCGGGATGCCCGGCACCACCGTCTCGGGGGGCTCCACGAAGGGCACGATGTTCTCGACCGGCCGGCGGCAGGCGGTGAGCCCGGCGAGCGCCATGGAGGCTCCCAGGAGCTGCACGAACGACCGGCGATCGATCCCCTCCGGCAGCTCCGAGGCGCCTACCGGGAACTCGCGCTCCGCGTAGGCCCGCGCCTCCGGCGTGCCGGCGAGCTGCTCGAGGCTTCGCCAGTGCTCCCGCGGCGACGGTTCCGTCGGCCGCGTCACCGGTGGCACCCCGTGCAGTCGGTGGGTGGATGGATTCTCTTCGCCTGCTTGATGCGCGCCGCGGATTGGAGTTGATCGCGGGGCGGGCTCCAGTCCATGTTCGTCACCTCGCTGGCGGGCCTCAAATAAGGATCGGGATTGCGATGACAGTCCAGGCACCAGCCCATCGACAGCGGCTGCGCCTGCGTGACCACGTCCATCTCGTCGATACGTCCGTGGCAGGTGGCGCAGCCGACTCCGGCGCGCAGATGGGGGCGGTGGTCGAAGTACGCGAAGCCGGGCAGCTTGTGCACCCGCACCCAGTTGACCGGCCGGCCGCTCGCCGCGCTGTCGCGGATCACCGCGAGCGCCGGGGAGTCGCGCTTGACCACGCGGTGGCAGTTGAGGCAGACCTGGGTCGGCGGCACCACGGCGACCGGGGCGCGATCGACGGTGGCGTGGCAGTAGAGACAGTTGAGGCCGAGCTCGCCGGCGTGGAGCCGGTGGCTGTAGGCCACCGGCTGCTCCGGCTGGTAGCCGACGTCGGTGAAGCGGGGAGAAAAGTAGTACCAGATGCCGGCCACCACCAAAGCGCCGAGGACCGTAGCGCCCACGGCGATGCGCAGCGGCAGCTCATTGACCCATCGCGGGAAGATCTGCGCCACGTCCTAACTCCGCACCTGACCCGTTTGCCGTACCATGCTCGACACTCAGGAGTACCCCCGATTGGAAGAGCGGCTCTTGCTCCGTACTTTTTTTGGCGGGGCAGAGTCTACCGTGGCCGGTTCCAAGGGGTCAAGACGGGACGGCCGGCAAGTTGGCCGTGGTACTCTGTGCCCGCTGCCTGCCATGAAGGAACGCGTCGGCCTGCTGCTCGTCAACCTCGGAACGCCGGATGCCCCGCGTCCGCCCGAGGTGCGCCGCTACTTGCGCGAATTCCTCTCCGACCCGCGGGTGCTGGACATGCCCGCCTTCCTGCGCTTCCTGCTGCTCGAGCTGGTGATCCTGCCGCGCCGGCCGCGCGCCTCGGCGGCGGCCTATCAGAAGATCTGGACGCCCGAGGGCTCGCCGCTCCTTGTCCACAGCCGGGCGCTGGCGGCGAAGGTCCAGGCGCTGCTGGGCGATGCCGTCCAGGTGGAGCTCGCGATGCGCTACGGCCAGCCCGCGATCGCGAAAGCGCTCGACCGCTTCGCCGCGGCCGGGGTGAGCCGCCTGACGGTGTTGCCGCTCTATCCGCAGTACAGCTCCGCCGCCACCGGCTCGGTGATCGAGGAGGTCGAGCGGCGCGCGGCCGGACGCTGGAGCGATCCGGACCTCCGGATCGTCCCGCCGTTCTACGATCACCCGGCCTATGTCGAGGCGCGCGCCGAGGTGGCGCGGCCGTTCCTCACGCCGATGCCCGAGCGCGTCTTCTTCAGCTTCCATGGCCTGCCCGAGCGCCAGATCCGCAAGAGCGATCCGTCCGGCAGCCATTGCCTCGCGCGGCCGGACTGCTGCGCCGCGATCGGGCCGGTGAACCATTCCTGCTACCGCGCCCAGTGCCTCGCCGCGGCCCGGCGGCTCGCCGAGCGCCTCGGCGTGCCCGAGGAGCGCCGGATCGTCTGCTTTCAGTCGCGCCTGGGGCGCTCGCCGTGGCTGTCCCCCAACACCGAGGAGGTGCTCGCGGCCGAGGCGCAGCGCGGCGTGCGCCGGGCGGTGATCATCCCCTCCTTCGTGACCGACTGCCTGGAGACCCTCGAGGAGCTGGCGATCCGTGGCGCCGAGATCTGGCGCCGGAACGGCGGCGAGACGCTCCAGGTGGTGCCGGCGCCCAACGCCTGCGACCGCTTCGCCGAAGCGGTGGTGGAGATCGCCACCCAGGGCTCGGCCTGGCTTCCCGCGCTGAGCCGGGAAGCGGTCTCCTGAGCATGCCGCCTTCCCCGCCGCGGGTGGTGATCGTCGGTGCCGGGATCGGCGGCCTCGCCGCCGCCCACCATCTGACCCGCCAGGCCGCCGAGCGCGGCCGCCCCCTCGAGGTCGTCGTTCTGGAGGCCGCGGATCGCCCCGGGGGGTGGCTGGCGACCGAGCGCTGCGAGGGAGCGCTCCTCGAGCACGGCCCCGACACGATGGTGACGCACAAACCGGCCGGCCTCGCGCTCTGCGAGCGGCTGGGCCTGAGCGGGCGCCTCGTCTTCAAGCCGGCGGGGCGGATCGACGTCCTCGACGACGGCCGCCTGCTCCCCCTGCCGGCGGGTTTCGCGCTCGCGCTCGGACCGGCCCCACCAGAAGGCCCCGCCGATGAGAGCGTCGC
>QHVW01000683.1 GCA_003223675.1 Acidobacteriota bacterium | reverse complement strand
ACGCCGGATCGCTGGCGAGCCTCTCGCCGCGACCAGCGGACGCAGCTTTTCCGGTAAAAGGGCACCCGAAGCGGATATCTCATCCACGCCGAATCCCCCGCGAGCCTCGGGCCGCAGCCAGCGGACGCGGCTTTTCCGGGAAAAGGTGGACCTGAACACCATGCCTTATGTACGCCGGATCGCTGGCGAGGCCTCTCGCCGCGGCCGGCCGGGTGCCCCTACCCGCCGCCGCTCCCCTTGATCAGCCTCTCCAGCGCCGCCTGCAGCATCGCCTGCACCTCGTCCTCCCGGTACACCTTGGCCGGCGCGGCCAGCGGCGGTGATGGCGGCAGGGTCCCCTGCAACAGGAACCGCAGTCGTGTCCCGGTGGCCGTGGAGGCCTGGCGCACCGGGTAGGCCAGGGCAAAAAACTCCCCGGGATCCAGATCTGTGACCTTGCAGATGCGGATCAGATGGTCCAGCCGGAGCTCGCTGGAGCCCGAAAGCAGCTTGCTCACGTAGCTCGGGCTCATCCCCAGCCGCCGGGCGAGCTCGCGGTTCGAGACGCCCAGAATCCGCAAACAGACCTTTACCAGATTCACTAGCCGTTCGGTCTCGGAGTCCATTCTGTTCACAAGGGTACAACAGTTCCGGCCAGTCCCACAAGACGGAAGTCATAAGCCCATGGTTGACAAATAGGAATCTACATTCTATAAGGACTCCTGGGAGTATCGCCGGCTGCCATGATTTCCTTTGGAGGAGCGGCGATTCCGATCCCGCCGCCCGGCGATTCGACACCCGGAAGGGAGAATTGGAGAGAAAACCATGAGCGACCAGCCGATCGAGCCTCTCAACGCCTTCACGAAGGACTATCTCGACGCGGTCCGAGGGGAGGACGACCCCTCGACGTCCCGCGAAGCCGAGACCTCCGGCCCGTTCACTCTCGTCGAGCAACGCGGCATGCTGGCCCTCTACCGCGCCTGGGAGAGCGCCGCGGCTGGGGATCCGCCGCTGGCGCTCTTCCATCAACGGGAGACGGCGCTGCTCTTCCAGGCGCTCTGGCCGGCGCTGGGGAGACACGACCTCATGCAATTGCGTCCCGAGCCGTCGTCGCTGGGGTACGACCTGGAGGCGGCGGGGAAGGTCGTGGGGAGCCTGCGGAGCTTCGATCCCGAGGCGGTGCTCGGGGCGCACTTCCTCTCCTTTCTGGCGCGGACACCCCACAGCCTCGCACTGCTGGTGGAAGCCGCCGGACCGACGGCGCAGAAGCACGTCGGGCGTCTCCTGGGAGCCCGGGTGCTCGGGGAAAAGTAGCGGTGTCCTCCTGGGGCCGGCCTGCTTTCCAGACACTTCTCTCACTGGAGGGCTGGCATTGCCCTCGGAAGGGGGCGTCGCGCCCTCCCTTGGGCAACAGCGGCCCTCTGAATCCGCGGTCTTGCCCACTCGAGGGCGCCATTGCCCTCGGAAGAGGCCACTTCGCCCTCTGGAGGGCTGAGACTCCCCTCGGAAAGGGGCGTTGCGCCCTCTGGTAAGGGCGTTGTGCCCTCTCGTTCGGCGTGTTTGCCCTCGCGAGGGGCGCTCGCGCCCTCGCTTGGGAGCGGACGAAATTCCAGAGGGCGCGACCGGAAAACGAAAGGGCGCGACCCTCTATAGGGAGGGGAGACGGGAGGAACGGGAGGGCGAGCTCGCGGAAGCGGCGGGCGGGGGCAGGGTATCCATCTACGAGACCGGAGGTGCGGGGTTTGTCACAGGAACGGCACGGGCGAGCTCTTGCAGCCTGAATTGCTTCAAGCTACTTTGACGCATTATGACAGTGGCATATCCCGCGCAGGCTCCCTCGTTCCTGAAGCTCCTGGCCCATGAGCTCCGGTGGCGGCTTCTGGAGGCTCTGGCCCGGAGCGACCGGCGCGTCCAGGAGCTGGTCGAGCTCGTGGGCGAGCCCCACAATCTGGTCTCGTACCATCTCCGCCAGCTTCGCAGCCAGGCGCTGGTGAGCGAGCGGCGCAGCGCGGCCGACGGCCGGGACATCTATTACAGCCTGGACCTGGACCGGCTAAAGGGCCTCTATCTCGCCGCCGGTGAGAGCCTCCACCCCGGAGTCACCGGGCGTCCCGCCGCCGCGGCCCGCGACGCGGTGGAGCCCAGCCCCCGGGTCCGCGTCCTCTTTCTCTGTACCCACAACAGCGCCCGCTCGCAGATGGCGGAAGGGATCCTCCGGGAATTGGGCGGAGATCGGGTGGAGGTCGCGAGCGCCGGCACGGAAGTGACGCGAGTCCATCCGCTCGCCGTCCGCGAGATGGCCGAGCGCGGCATCGACATCAGCGGCCAGCACTCGAAGCACATGGACGAATTCCTGGGCGAGCGCTTCGACTACGTGGTGACCGTCTGCGACAACGCCGGCGAGTCCTGCCCCATTTTCCCGGGAGACCCGGAGCGCATCCATTGGAGCATCCCCGATCCTTCGGCGGTCGAGGGCGAAAAGAAAACGCGCCAGGCTGCCTTCAAGAGAGCGGCCGACGAGCTCACGACACGGATTCGCTATCTTCTGACGCTCTTCGAAAAAGAGGGCCGGTAGGTCGATGCGGGCCCCTTCGCTTTTCCAGAGGGCCTCGGCGGAGGCGTGGCCGCGAGCTTCGGCCTCGTGATCATGGTGATGATCGCTGCCTTGGGGCATCTGTCGGGGGCGCACTTCAACCCGGCGGTGACCCTGGCCTTCGCGGTGACCCGGCACTTCTCCTGGCGAGACGTGCCGTCCTATCTCGCGGGCCAGATCCTGGGTGCAATCGGGGGTGCCCTGGCGCTCCGCGCCTTCTTCGGGCTCGATGCGGCGCTGGGAGCGACCGCGCCTGTCGGGAGCCCGCTACGAGCGCTCGGAATCGAGATCCTCCTCACCGCCGTCCTCATGTTCGTCATCGTTTCGGTGGCCACGGACACCCGGGCCGTAGGCGAGCTCGCGGCCGTCGCGATCGGGAGCACGGTCGCACTGGATGCGCTTTGGGGAGGACCGATAACCGGGGCCTCGATGAATCCGGCGCGCTCCCTGGGGCCAGCGCTCGTCGCCGGCTTCTGGCCCTCGCATTGGATCTATTGGGTGGGACCCATCCTCGGGGCACTGCTCGGGGCGAGCCTCTACCAGATGTTGCGGACGGGACCTGCGCCGCGGGATTGAGATGCAGCTAAGCGCCAGACACCCAGTCGGCGCGCCCAGCGGCGAGGAACGGTCCGATCCCGCCCCGCCGCTAGCCGAAACCCGATCACCGGCCTCGCTCCTCCTCGATCAGCCGTGGGACATCGATCTGGGCGCGCTCGCCCTCCGCGGCTTTGGGACGGGCCACCAAGCGTTCACCTCGCCGGACGAGTTGGGGGCCGGACACCGCCCGGACGAGCCGGATGGAAAAGCCCTCGACCACCATCTCAAGCTCAGCGCCAGCGGTCCAACCGAGCTGCTTCCGCACCTCGGCGGGGATTGCCACGCGTCCCGTCTTGTCGATGGTTGTGGTCATGGGCGTAGCGTATCCCTCCTACTCAGCCACCTGGAAAGAGCTGGGGGAAGCTGGGCGTCGACCCAGACTGGAGAGGGAGAATGGAGAGTCGCCACTTACGCCGCTAGCGTCGGGTGATCGAGGCGCCGTACCGCATACCGCAAGCAAGCGGCGATATCGTCCGGCTCCAAATAGGGATAGGCCTCGAGGATCTCCTCCTGGCTCTGCCCCGCGGCCAGGAGATCGAGGACGTCGGTCACTCGGATCCGCATCCCGCGGATACAGGGACGCCCCCCGCACTGGTTCGGGTTGATCGTGATCCGGTCGAGCAGGTCTGCCATGGAGTCGCCTCCTCAGGAGGGAAGGTACCAGAGCACCCGAGGCTCCGGCATCCCCCGGGAATTCCACCCCCTGAACATCTGTTGCAACGAGCGTCCCCGGGAGGCCTTGCCAGAGCGGCGACGATCGGCTAGGCTACCGGATTCTTGGAGCCCAAGGCCCCTCGCGGGGCATTATCCGGGGTAATACCGAACCGAGAGAAGGATCGCGACCGTGAAGAAAGACATGCATCCCCCGCTGCACATGGTGACCGTGCACTGCGCGTGCGGTAACACCTTCGAGACCCATTCCACCAAGGACGAGGTGCGCCTGGAGATCTGCTCCGCCTGCCACCCGTTCTTCTCCGGCAAGCAGAAGCTGATCGACACCGCCGGACGCGTCGAGCGCTTCCAGAAGCGGTACGCGGCCCAGGCCGGCCGCCGGTAGACACATAGACCCGGCGCCCCCGCCGGGCCCGGGGCGGAGACTCAAACGTCATGCGTACTGGCAACAGCCCCGAGGGCGAGCTGCTGGTCGGCGGTCAGGCCCTGATCGAGGGAGTGATGATGCGCTCCCCCGGCGCCTATGGCGTGGCCGTCCGCCGGCCCGACGGCTCGATCGTCTTCCAGCGCGGCAAGGTGGCGAGCCTCGCCAAGCGCTATCCGTTCCTGAAGCTGCCCATCCTGCGCGGCGTGGCCGTGCTCTTCCAGTCACTCGCCCTGGGCATCCGCACGCTCAACTTCTCGGCCGAGCAGGCCATGGCCGAGGAGAAGCCCCCAGAGGCGAAGCCGGAGGAGGGCCAGGAGGCGAAGCCGGAGGCCAAGAAGGACGACAAGTCCAACTGGGCCATCGCCGGCTCCATGGCGGTGGGCCTGGCGCTGGGCGCCGGGGTCTTCCTGCTGCTGCCGCTCTGGCTGACCCAGCTCTCGGAGCACTACGTCTTCGGCGGCCACCTGGGGAACCTGGCGTTCAACCTGGTGGACGGCCTGCTGCGGGCCCTGTTCTTCCTCGGCTACATCTTCCTCATCTCGCGGATGAAGGACATCCACCGGGTGTTCCAGTACCACGGGGCCGAGCACAAGGTGGTCTTCGCCTGGGAGAAGCAGGTGCCGCTGACGGTCGAGAACGCCCGCGTGCAGAGCCGGCTCCATCCGCGGTGCGGCACGAGCTTCCTGCTCTTCGTGCTGCTGGTGTCGATCCTGGTCTTCGCGTTCATCCCCAAGACGGCGCCGTTCCTGATGAAGTTCGGCGGCCGGCTGCTGCTGGTGCCGGCCATCGCGGGGCTCTCCTACGAGGTGCTGCGCTTCACGGCCAAGCACCGGGCCGCTCCCCTGTTCGCGCTGCTGGTGGCGCCGGGGCTCGCGCTCCAGCGCATCACCACCCAGGAGCCGACGGACGACATGCTGGAGGTGGCCATCGCGGCGCTGGAGGAGGCGCTGCGCGAGGACGGTCTGCTGCAGGACCGGGAGACGCCCAGGGAGGCGGCGGACCCGTTGGCCGTCCCGCTCGCCGACATGCCTTCCAGCATGCCCGGCGCCGCGGCCCGGGCCTGAGATCCGCTTTTTTGGGGATCAAATGAGATCACGATCATGATTGAGAAGCTCGCAGAGCTCGAAAAGACCCATCAGGAGCTGACCGCGCGGCTCGCCGATCCCGCGACCTTCGGAGACCCGAAGGTCTACCGGGAGGTGAACAAGACGCTGTCGGAGATCGCTCCGACCGTCCGCCTCTACCGCGAGTACGTCAAGGCGAGCCGGCAGCGGGAGGAGAACGACGAGCTCCTGGCCGGTCTGTCCAAGGACGACGACCTGTACGAGATGGCGCAGGATGAGAAGGAGCAGCTCGCCGCCCGCATCGCGGAGCTCGAGGAGCAGCTCCGGCGCGAGCTGACCCCCAAGGATC
>QHVW01000682.1 GCA_003223675.1 Acidobacteriota bacterium | reverse complement strand
GGCCTGCTCGACTCGTACTCGCAGATCGGGCTCGTCGAGATCGGCGCCGTCCAGGGGAGCAACGACACCGCCGACCAGGACGACCGCATCACCGCCGCCTTCAACGCCGCCGACGCGATCAATCCGCGCTCGACGCTGATCCCGGTCAACCGCGTCGAGGGTCTGACCCGCGTGGTCGCCACCCCCTCGAACGGCAAGAGCCTGATCGCGGGCCAGAGCGCCCTGATCGACCTCGGCGGCCCCGGCGACTATCTGATCCGCTCCCCCGCCGCCATGCACGCCGTGCTGGGCGAGCCCGGGGCCCACCTCGGCGGCGGCGCCCGGCAGAGCGCCATCCTCCGCCTGCGCGAGGCCTTCGAGGACGCCCGCGACTACGCCGCCAACCGCAAGGCTTTCGACCAGGGGGACCGGCGGCCCTACGCCCTCTCCCGGCTCGACCTCCAGGCCCTCGTTCCCGTGGTGAAAGGTGAGCTCCCGCTGGTGATCCAAGTCGAGCGGGCGAGCGACATCGAGGCCGCCCTGCGGCTGGCGAAGGACTTCCACCTCAAGCTGATCCTCTCCGGCGCCATCGAAGGATGGATGGTGGCGGGCGAGATCGCCGAGGCCAAGGTGCCGGTGCTGCTCAACCCCCTGGCCAACCTGCCGGACGCGTTCGAGAGCCTCGGCGCCACGCTGGAGAACCCGGCGCGGCTCCACAAGGCCGGAGTGACGGTCGCCTTCATGACCGGCGACGCCCACAACAGCCGCAACATCCGGCAGTCCGCCGGCAACGCCGTGGCCTACGGCCTGCCGTGGGACGCCGCCCTCGCCGCCATGACCTCCGTCCCGGCCCAGATCTGGGGGATCGCCGGCCGCTACGGCACCCTCGAGCCGGGCAAGGACGCGGACGTGGTGATCTGGGACGGCGATCCGCTGGAGGTGACCAGCTTCCCCACCGCCGTCTTCATCCGCGGCCGGGAGATGCCGATGAGCAGCCGCCAGCTCGAGCTGCGCGACCGCTACAAGGACCTCCAGGGCCCGCTCCCACCCGTGTACAAGAAGCCGTGAGGGAGGAAAGGGGGCCGGAGACGGCCCCCTTTTACGGTCAGCAGGGCGTGCAGAAGCAACTCGAATACGGCGAGGTCGTCCCTGAGCGGAACTGCTGGCCGTTGCAGACAGAGTGAGGCGACCAGGCAAAAGGGAGCCCTCGAGCGCTGTCCCGGCTGTCCGCCACCGGCTCACCTCCTGTATAGGAGGTGAGAATGCCATGATGAGAAAAGCCATGCCGACGCTCCTCGCCGGCGTCCTGTTGAGCACGTTCGCGACCGCCAAAGCAGGGATCTGCGTCTGGAGCTGCCAACAGAACCCCAGCGGCTCCTATGCCTACTGGTTCAGCCGCGCCCTGTCTGACTGCGCGGTGACCGACTGCCTGCCGCGCGGCGGCAGCTCACCCAGCGGCACGCCCTGCGATCCCGGGGACCCCGACATCCCTGGCGATTGCCGGACCGCCGTCCAGACGGACGAGCAACCGCTCTTCTTCCAAGCCCCTCCGGGAGGCCTCGCCTGCTCGCTTCACCCCTGAGCGACGTTGACACGATCGGCCGGCACGCTGTAGACATGGTCCCCGGATCTTGCTTCCTGGCGGAATTTCTTCCCCCAGGGCAGGCCATCCGGGGGACCATCATGCCTGAAGAGCTGACGGAGTTCACGACGACGGTAAAAAAACAGGGGACGATGCTCTGCCTGCCCCTCGGGAAGACCCTGGGGCTGGCGCTGCAACGATTCGGCTTCGCGCCGGACCAGCCGGTCGTGGTGAGGTTCTCCGAGCAGCGGCTGGAGATCCGGCCGGTGGCCTCCCTGGGAGCGGTCCGGGAGCAGATGCTGCGCTCCGTGGACGAGCTGCGGGCCTTCCGGAACAAGATGCGCGGGCTGCTCGAGGCCCTCCCCCGCGTCACGGACGAGGAGCTCGAGAGCGGCGAGACCCCGGAGGGCGAGCTCCTGGGGACGCTGGAATGCCTGATCTCGGACGATCTCGACCCGGCGATCCGGAAGCTGCAAGGCGTGGAGAGGCTGAAGGGCCCGGAAAGGTGGAGATCTCGATGATCGAGATGCCTGGGCTAGAGGAGTCTGTGCCGCAGAAAAAACGCCGACTGGAGCCCTCTGGCTGTACCGGTGAGAACGAGCGCCCAACTCGACCGGCCGGAGGGCGGCCCCTCCGGCCGGGATCGCATCAGCTCCGCAGAAGGGCCGGCCCGCGCCGGCGCCAGAGCAGCGCGTCGAGGCTGTAGTCGCCGCCTCCCTGCGCCGCGATGAACAGGAAGATGAAGCAGAGCAGGACGGCGGGTATCCCCTGGTTTTGCAGGGGCCAGGTGCCGTGCGGCGCATGGAACTGCCAGTACGCGACCGCCATCTCGCCGGAGAGGATGAAGGCGACCGGCCGGGTGCAGAGGCCCAGCAGGATCGCGATGCCGCCAAAGAATTCGAGGATCCCGCCGATCCCTATCTGGGACATCAAGGGCGGAGGGCTCGGTTGGCCGGGCATGCCGCCAAACCATCCGAACAGGATCACCGCCCCGGCCTGGAGGAATAAGAAGCCCGCCACGACGCGAAGCAGAAAGTAGGTGACTTGCGCTGCCCGGTTCATGTTCATACGTTTGTCTCCCTGAAGGTTTCGTCCGTCCTACCCCTTGGTCGAACGGGGACCCGCGGAATCGACACGCCAGGCCGAGCCCGAGGAGCGCGCATGCGGGCCCCGCCAGCATATGCGCTCTCCGGGCCGGACGCCGCACTCTTTCAGGAAGAGGTAGCATGCGCTACCGCAGGGTCGTACCCCAGATTCCGCTGAAAGGAGCATCTCCCATGATTCGAGCTTGTCTTGCCGTCGTCGCCTGTCTCGGCCTCACCGTCTCCGCCGGGGCGCAGACGGTCGGATCGTCCCAGCCGGCCCCCGCCGATCCCACGGTGCCGCGTCCGGGCACCACCCCCTGCGTCGTACAGCTCTACTCGGGCTTCACCTTCGCCGACTTCTCGCCGAAGCCGTTCACCTACACGCCGCCGGCGGCCTGCCCGGGCCCGTGGGCGAAGGTGGTGC
>QHVW01000681.1 GCA_003223675.1 Acidobacteriota bacterium | reverse complement strand
TCGCCGACTTCCTGGAGGGGCGGCTGTGGGGCGTCGAGGGGCTGGTCCACCGCGTGGAAGGCCTGCCCTTCGCCACCGCCCGCAAGCTGGCCGAGGGGTACGGCAAGGAGCTCCACGCCATCCTGCGCGGCGAGCCGGCGGACCCCGGCCGGGTACGCCAGCTCTGCCCGGCGCTCGACGAGCGGGAGGTCGAGATCGCCCTGGAGATCGGCCGCGCCGCGCGCTTCCTGCTCGGCCGCACCGTCCCCGAAGACCTCCAGCCCGGCGCGCCATCCGGCCCACAAGACCTCACGGCGCGGCACCTCCGCTTCCGGCATCTCCACTTCGGGGATTCCACGGCCAGCCTCCGGCTCGACCTGCCGGACGCCTGCTTCGACCGCATCGGCTCGTCGCTGGTGCTCCCGTACCTCTACGATCCGCTGGCCAGCCTGCGCGAGATGCACCGGCTCCTCAAGCCCGGCGGCACCCTGGTCGTCTCCTCGATCCGCCCCAACTTCGACCCCTCGAAGCTCTATACGGAGGGGGTGGAGATCCTCAACGCCCAGGCCGCGGCGGGGGACGAGCGCGCGGCGCGCAAGCTGGAGGCGCTGCGCCACTTCGCCAACATGATCAGCCGGCTGATCGAGCTGGAGGAGGACGGCCGCTTCCGCTTCCTCGACGCCGGCGCTCTGGAGGCCCTCCTCGCCGAGGCGGGCTTCTCCCGGATTCACTGCTTCCAGGCGCTGGGATCGCCGCCGACGGCGATCGTAGCGCGGGCGGAAAAATAGGAGATGGCTGACGTGCCCAGCAGCACCCCCCGGCTCCCTGGTTTCGAAGAGGCGTACCGCGCGGAGAGCCGGCGTCTGTTCGTCGAGCGGGCCCGCTTCCTCCTCTGGTCGGCGCTCGTGCTCTACCTCGCCTTCGGGCTGCTCGACCTGGCGGTGGCGCGCGAGCAGGCGGGGACCTTCTTCCTCATCCGCTGCGCCGTCGCGGGCATCTACGTCCTGGGGCTCATCGCCGTCTACTCGCGGTGGGCGGAGCGGCTGGCGCTGCCCTTCGTGATGGCCGGGGCGCTCGCCTCGGCGGCGGGCATCTCGCTGATGGCCGCCCTGCTCGGCGGCTTCACCAGCAACTACTTCGCGGGCAACATCATCGTCATCTTCACCATCGGCGTCTTCCTCCCCTGGGAGCCGCTGGTGCTGGCCGTGCTCTGCGGGCTGATCATCGCCACCGACCAGGGGATCAACCTGGCGATGCAGGGGGCGTCGCGGGAGCTGATCGGGCCGCTCTTCTTCCTCCTGGGCTCCGGCGTCTTCACCTGCCTCGCCACCGTGTCGAGCCGGCGGACGCGGCGGCGCGACCTCTCGCTGCGGCTGCGCTTGCAGCGCGCCAACGAGGAGCTGAAAGAGCTCGACGAGGCCAAGACCCGCTTCTTCGCCAACGTCAGCCACGAGCTGCGCACGCCGCTCACCCTGCTGCTCGGGCCCCTGGAGACCCTGCTCGCCTCGGAAGAAGAGGGGGAGCGCCGGAGCCTGCTCGAATCCATGGCCTCCAACTCCCGCCGATTGCTGCGGCAGGTCAACGCCCTGCTCGACGGCGCCAAGCTGGAGTCCGGCCGGCTGCGCCTGGAGCTGAGCACCGGCAACCTCGGAGCCCTCCTGGCGGAGCTCGTGGAGGCCGCCGTCCCGCTGGCCGAACGGCGGGGCGTGAAGCTGCGCGCCGAGCGGCTGGACGAGCTGCCGGACTCGACCTTCGACGAGCACATGACCGAGATCATCATCGCCAACCTGCTTTCGAACGCCCTCAAGTTCACCCCGCAGGGAGGGGAGATCGTGGTGCGGGCCGGGATGGAGACGGAGACGGTCTTCTTCGAGGTGGCGGACGACGGGCGGGGCATCCCCGCGGACCAGCTCGAGCGGATCTTCGACCGCTTCCACCAGGTGGACGGCTCGGCCTCGCGCGAGCACGGCGGCACGGGGCTGGGGCTCGCCCTGGCCCGCGAGCTGGCGCGGCTCCACGGCGGCAACGTCACCGTGCGCAGCCGGCTGGGGGAGGGCTCGGTCTTCCGCGTCGAGCTGCCGCGCGATCCGGCCGGCGTGTTCGTGGAGCGCCGGCGCAAGCCGCGCCGCCGCGAGGACCAGCTCGCCCAGGCCCGCACCGACGCCCAGACGGCCCGCGAGTACGCCGTGCGCTCCCTGCGTGAGACCCTCCTGGCCGACGTCGAGCTGCCGCCGCGCCGGACCGCCGAGGGCCCCCGCCCGCAGCCGCCGGCCAACGCGCCGCGCCTCCTGCTGGTGGAGGACAACGCCGACCTGCGCAGCTTCCTGGCCGCCCGCCTGGCCCGCCGCTACCGCGTGGAGACCGCCTCCGACGGCGCCGCCGGGCTCGACGTGGCGCGGCGCGTCCGCCCCGACCTGGTGGTGACCGACGTGATGATGGCCGGCATGGACGGCTTCGAGCTCTGCCGGCGCCTCAAGGCCGATCCCGCCTTCGCCGCCACGCCGGTGATCCTACTCACCGCCAGGGCGGGCACCGACGCGGTGGCCGAAGGGCTGGACGCCGGGGCGGACGACTACGTGGTCAAGCCCTTCGCCTTGCGCGAGCTGGAGGCCCGCATCGCCGCCCACCTGCGCGCCAAGGAGGTCGAGCGCCAGCTCCACGAGCGCGAG
>QHVW01000680.1 GCA_003223675.1 Acidobacteriota bacterium | reverse complement strand
CACTGGCGCACCAGGGGCTCGTCGTAGAGCAGGTCGATCGGGCACTCCAGGAAGACGGGGCCGGGCACGCCGGAGCGGGCCACGTCGAAGGCCTTCTCCAGCATCGGCACCAGCTCGCGCACGGTCGAGGCCGAGGCGGCCCACTTGACGTGCGGCTGCATGAGCGGCATCTGGTCGATGTCCTGGAGCGCGCCCCGGCCTTTGAGCAGGGTCGCCGCGGCGCCGCCCAGGAGCACCACCGCCGATTGGGCGAGCTGGGCGTTCTTGATCGCGGTGATCGTGTTGGTGACGCCGGGCCCGGCCGTGACCGCGGCCACGCCGGGGACCCCGGTGAGGCGGAAGACCGCGTCGGCGGCGAAGACGGCGTCCACCTCGTGGCGGACGTCCACCACTCGGATGCCGCGGTGCTTGGCGCCCACGAGGATGGGTGAGATGTGCCCGCCGCAGAGGGTGAAGAGGAACCGCACCCCGCGCTCCACCAGCACCGAAGCGATCCTGTCGCCGCCGTTCATCGCCGCTCCTCTCTCTTTCAGGGACGATCGAAAACGTGCCGGTCCAGCGTGAAGCAGGAGAACGTCCCGGTCATCACCGCCTCGCTGTCTCGCAGGACCTCGACCTTGACGCGGGATTTCCGGCCGTCCGTCTCCTCGATCCGCGCCCGCGCCTCCAGCCGCTCCCCCACCCGGACCGGCTTCAGGAACCGCGTCTCCGCGCCGCCCAGCACCACGTTGGGATCGTTCACCGCCAGCATGGCCGCGTAATCCGCCAGCCCGAACACGAACCCGCCATGGACCAGCCCGCGCTCGTCGGCGGCCATCTCCGGGGTGGTGACGAGGAAGGCGGAGGCGCTCCCCTCGCCGAGCTCCAGGGGCGCGCCGACCAGGCGGGGGTCGATCGCGAGGTGGGTCTTCGGAGTCACGGGCGGGATTATAGGCCGTGGATAGGCAGGGTGGTCTTGAAGGTCAGGAGGACTCCATGTTAGAGTACTTCGGCGCGTGAGGAGAGAATATGACCTCGATGACCAACGAAGAGCTGCGGGACTTGGTGGCCAGTCTGGCGGGTCGTCATGCCGAGTTGGATGAAGTGGTGAAACAAACGGACCTCCAGCTCCGAGCGACGGACCGCCAAGTTCAGGAGACCAGCCAGTTTGTCAAGGAGACCAGCCAGTTTGTCAAGGAGACCAGCCAGTTTGTCAAGGAAACCAGTCATCAGGTCCGCGAGCTCAAGCAGCAGATCGGCGGCCTCAGCGACAAGTTCGGCAGCTTCACCGAAGGCATGGCATTCCCCTCCATGAAGAAGCTCCTGCAGCAGCGCTTCCACATGGACGTGATCTCCCCCCGCATACTGTCCCGCAAGAACGGCAGCTCTATGGAGCTCGACGTTCTCGCCTACTCAAACTCCAAGGTCAACGAGGTCTACATCGTCGAGGTCAAGAGCCATCTCCGGCAGGAGGGCATCGACCAGATGAAGAAGATCCTGCGGGAATTTCACCGCTACTTCCCCGGGCATGCCGGCAAGAAGGTGTACGGTATCCTTGCGGTGGTTGATATCAACGACGAGCTTCGCGCCAAGGTCCTCCAGGAAGGGATCTACCTGGCGCTGATCCACGACGACGAATTCAGCCTTCAGGTCCCGGACGACTTCCAGCCCCGCGCATTCTGATCCCATTGCGGTAACCTGTGCCGGATGATCCGGCGAGATCCCTGGTCTGGCGACGCGACCTCCCTGGAGGACGACCTCCACCGCTCCGTGCGGGGCGAGGTTCGCTTCGACTCGGGGTCCCGCGCTCTCTACGCCACCGACGCCTCGAATTACCGGCAGGTGCCGATCGGGGTCGTGGCCCCCGTCGATGCGGAGGACGTGGTCGCGGCCGTGGCGGCCTGCCGGCGGCATGGGGCTCCGATCGTCCATCGGGGGGCAGGGACCAGCCTGGCCGGGCAGTGTTGCAACGTGGCAGTGGTGATCGACGCCTCCCGCCATCTGACCGGCGTGCTGGCGGTCGACCCCGAACGGCGGATCGCCCGCGTCCGCCCCGGCACGGTGCTCGACGACCTGCGCGGCGCGGCGCTCCGGCACGGGCTCACTTTCGGTCCCGATCCCGCCACTCACGCCTGGTGCACGGTGGGCGGCATGATCGGCAACAACTCGTGCGGCGTCCACTCGCTCACCACCGGCCGCACCTCGGACAACGTCGAGGAGCTGGAGGTGCTCACCTACGACGGCCTGCGGTTGCGGGTGGGCGCGACGCCGGAGGGGGAGATCGACCGCATCGTGCGCGCCGGGGGCAGGCGGGGCGAGATCTACCGCCGCCTGCGGGAGCTGCGGGACCGCTACGCCGGGCTGATCCGCGAGCGCTTCCCCCGCCTCTCGCGGCGGGTCTCCGGCTTCAATCTGGACGACCTCCTCCCCGAGCGGGGCTTCCACGTGGCGCGCGCCCTGGTGGGCACGGAGGGGACGTGCGTCACCTTCCTGGAGGCCACCGTCCGCCTCCACCCCGCGCCCAAGATTCGCGTGCTGGTGGTGCTGGGCTACGAGGACGTGGTGCGCGCGGCCGA
>QHVW01000679.1 GCA_003223675.1 Acidobacteriota bacterium | reverse complement strand
GGTACTCCGTGTCCTGGGTGCTGAGCCCGAAGACCCCGGCGCCGAGCTCCCGCAGCTCCGCATGGTGGTCCCGGAACGCGCAGGACTGCGGCGTGCACCCCCGGGCGCCGGGGATCTCGTTCCACCCCGGCAGAGCGTCCCGGTCCGGCCGCCCGGTGTGGGGATAGAGGTAGATCACCGTCCGCCCCGGCAGCGCCGAGAGGTCGACCTTCCGCCCCGCCGTCGAGGGGAGCGGGATCGAGGGGAGCCGGAGGCCCGGGAGATGATCGCAGGCGCCGTCGTCCTCCGGGACGGGGAGGCCGGCGGGAAGGGCGTAGAGGTTGTCGGAGCGGGTCATGAGGGCGCGAATTATAACGCCTGGAGATGTCCTCAGCCAACTGGGGCTGGCCGGTCCGCCCGGGTATCAATGCCGGGCGCGCCTTGCGCCGTTCCCATCCCTGAGCGAGGATTGACCCTGTTTCGAGCTGGGATCACATCCGAACAGGAGAGCCCATGAGCGACGAACCGTTCCTAGTGGCGGCGGTCCAGGCGGCGCCGGTCTTCCTCGACCGCGCGGCCACAGTGGAGAAGGCCTGCGCTCTCATCGCGGAGGCGGGGGCGCGCGGGGCCCGGCTGGTCGCCTTTCCCGAGGGGTTCATCCCCGCGTATCCGCTCTGGGCCTGGCACATTCCGGCGGGAGAGACCCAGGCCCTGCGGGAGCTCTATGCGGAGCTCCTCGATCAGGCGGTCGCTCTCCACAGCGAGGCCACCGACCGGCTGTGCGCCGTCGCCCGCGATGCCGGGGTCCACGTGGCGGTCGGCATCAACGAGCGGAACACCGAGGCCAGCGGGACGACGCTCTACAATTCACTGCTCTGGATCGCCGCCGACGGGCGCATCCTGGGCTGCCACCGCAAGCTCGTGCCCACCGCCGGCGAGCGCCTCGTCCATGGCCAGGGAGACGGCAGCACTCTGGAGGCCTACAACCTCCCCATTGGCTGCCTCGGCGGCCTGATCTGCTGGGAAAACTACATGCCGCTGGCGCGCTTCGCCCTCTACTCCTGGGGGGTGCAGATCTACGTCGCGCCGACCTGGGACCGTGGGGAGCCGTGGCTCTCGACGCTACGGCACATCGCCAAGGAGGGGCGCGCCTACGTCCTCGGCTGTTGCAGCGCCATGCGCCGGGACGACATCCCGGACCGCTATGCCTTCAAGGAGAAGTACCTGCCGCAAAGTGAGTGGATCAATCCGGGAGACAGCGCGATCGTCGATCCGGACGGCAAGTTTCTCGTCGAGCCCGTCCGGCACCGGGAGGAGATCCTCTACGCCGAGGTGGACCCGCGCCGCCTGCGGGGGCCGCGCTGGCAGCTCGACGTGGCGGGGCACTACGGCCGGCCCGACGTCTTCGAGCTCACGGTCCGGCGGGAGCCCCGGCCGATGATCCGCGTCGTGGACGGGGAGAGCGAGGCCGGCCGCCCGCCTCATTTCCCGAACGTGTAAGCCAGCGTGTCGTTCGGCACGCCGTGTTGGAACTCGGCGACCTCCTCCAGCTTCTTCTGATCGTCGCTGACGCGGTAGACGTGCCCCGCCTTGCCGCTCACGTTGCCGGGGGCGCCCGGCACGGGAGAGCTGGTGCGGAAGACCAGGACCCGGCCCGGCCGCCAGATCTTCTGGGGCTCCTTAGGCACAGGTCCGAAAGTGACGATCTCAGCCTTGTCGCCGTCGATGACGGCGACCTGCCGGTAGTCCTTCCCGCAGCCAGCGACGAGGAGAGCGAGGACGATGGTGAGGACGCAGACGCTTGCGAGAGCGGCCTTGCCAGGCATGACGGCCTCCTTTCGAAGACGCTCGGCGCCAGCCCTGCCGCCGCCTTCGTTCGCCCCCGTCGCAGCCCTCGATCGGGGGGTCCCCCGACGGCCGGCTGGTGAGCCAGAATCGCGATCTCATTGTACTCCCGAAGAGATTGAAGTCCAGCGCGAGGGACCTGTCGTATCCTGTGCGCCATGAGC
>QHVW01000678.1 GCA_003223675.1 Acidobacteriota bacterium | reverse complement strand
CTGGCCCGAGACGCCGCTCGCCTGCCAGTTGTCGTAGTCGTTGAAGCCGCGTGCCCAGCGGTAGGAGTTCACCGGCACGTCGAGGTGCACCTTGTGGCAGGCCGCGCAGAATTCCGCCGAGCCGCGCATGAACGGCTTCATGAAGGTGCGCCGGTGCGGCTCGGGCTGGAGATAGGTCAGGAAGTGATCCATCGTGTGGACCACCGGGTTCTTGCTGCTCACCAGCTCGTGCAGGGGCGGATATTCGATGGTGAAGTCGCCGTTCCCCATCGAGCTGTGCACGCTGGTGATGGCGTGGCAGGAGGTGCAGGCGAGGCCGGCCCGCGCCTGGGGGGTGTCGATCTGGTCCTTGATCGGCCGCTCGAACCGGCCGTTGAAGAAGACGGCGTGGTCATGGCAGCCGGCGCACCATTTGCTGGGCTGGGTGCCCACCACGCTCTGCATGTATTCGATCGACTTTCTATAAAACTGATCGTTGAACGAGGCGAAGTGGTGGGCCGAGCTGTTCCACTGCTGATAGATGTCCTTGTGGCATTCGCCGCACGCCTGCGAGTCCATGAAGAATTCCGACTTGATGATGCCGCCCACGTTGGTCTTCGCCGACGAGGGGAAGAACGGCGACTTCGGGCCTCCGCCCTCCTCCTGCATCGAGGTGGGGACGACCAGCGGGTTGACGATGTGGTCGTTGGGATCGGGATGAGCTTTGCGCCAGAGGGCCATCGCGCCCGGCAGGGCCACCAGCAGCACGGCGGCGGCCACGAACGCCTGGCGGAGCCGCGCCCAGCCTCCGCCCGTTGCGCTCCGTTGCCAGAGCCAGACCCCGATGGCGATCACTCCCAGGCCGGCCGCGACAATATGGGCCCAGAGGATCTGCCGGTGGGCCAGCACGTTGCCGGCCACGGCGAGCCAGAGCCCGGCCACCAGGGCGATCCCGAACAGGACCGCCGCCGGGGCGATCCCCGCCCGCAGGTCCGGCCGGCGGGCGAGCAGCACGCCGAAGGCCACGGCGAGCCCCAGGCCCAGCACCAGGTGGGCCAGCACGTTGGTCATGTAGAAGATCGTCGGCGACGCGAACGCGGTGATGTACGCCGTGTTGACCAGCAGCACGACGAAGAGCGCCGCGGTCCACTTCGCCAGATTGTTCCGGGGGGGGGTCTCCATCTGCAGGGCTCCTTACATTCCAGGCAGGCAGTCGGAGGATGATACCAAACCCCCGGCGCGTCAGCGGACGCGCCAGAGCTTGTGCTGCTGGACGGACAGCCGCCAGGGGGGGTTCTCCTTGCACAGGCGGATGCACCAGTCGAGGGCGCGGGGATCGACCTCCATCCCCTCGAAGGCCGGGGAGAGGAGGTAGTGATCGGCCTCGACCACCGTCTTCGGGATCGCCTGGCCGTAGCCGCGCACGTACTTGACCTCGTTCGCCCGGCGCTGGCGGACGGCGTGCTCGGCCACCTTGGGGCTGACGGTGATCCAGTCGACCCCCTCCGGGATCTCGAGGCTGCCGTTGGTCTCGATGGCCAGCTTGTAGCCCGCCTCGTGGAGGGCGTCGATCAGCTCGCGGTCCACCTGGAGGGCGGGCTCGCCGCCGGTGAGGACGACCCAGTCGCACGCTGAAGAGAGCTGGCGGAATTCGGCCAGGATCTCCGCCGGAGTCATCCACCGGCCGGACTCGAACTCGGTGTCGCAGTCGAAGCCGTGCGTCTCCACCTTGCAGGCGAGATTGCACTTGGAGAGCCGCAGGAACAGGTTGGGCGTGGGCGGGTGTTAGAATTTCAAGGTGATGATGTGGAGATTACTCTCACCAAACCATTCTCGGTGAGTGGGCAGGTGGCCCATCACGACGGACGGTTCGGGGCAAACCACTGGTGCGCTGTCTCGTGGTGAGCATGGAGCGGATCGAACAGAGCGACGAGGACGTTTACGTCCAAGAGCGCGATCACCAGCCCCTTACTCCTGATCCCGCATTCGATTGACCAGCTCCATGCTCACCAAGCGCTCGCCTGGGCGCTCTGGGAGCAGAGGAACCCCGTTACGGATGGTGGGCGAGGAATCGGAAGACCGCAAGGCTCGACGCGCGAGCTCCGAGAGAGCTCTCCCGGTCGAAGTCCCCTGCATAGCGGCAATCTCTTTCGCGGCTCGGAGGACATCTTCATCGATGTCGAGAGTCGTTCGCATGCTCAAAGTGTACCGCATTACCCGTTAAAAGTCAGCGGGGGGCATGTGGCGCGACCCCAGCGGACGTGGGGCTCCGCGTTTTCCCGCGGGTATTCAGGAGAGGGCACCGGAGGGTGAGGCCGAACGGGCCACCTCTTCGAGGGTCGCCCATGCCCGCTCCAGCTCCTGGCCCAACCGCGCCACCAGCGCCGGGATCTCCTCCGTGCGGGCGGCGCGGACCTTCTCCTCGATGGCGCGGCAGGCGGCGGTGACCTGGACGGCGCCGAGGGCCGCGCTGCTCCCCGCGAGGCGGTGCGCGGCCGCCCCCACCTCGGGCCAGCGGCCCTCCTCCACCCCCTGGCGCACAGCGGCGAGATCGGCGGCCGAGGTCGCCAGGTAGGTCTGGATCAGGGTGCCGACGAGCGCCTCTCCATCCTGCAGCTTGCGGAGCTGGTCCAGAGCCGCCGGGTCGAGCGGATCCGGGCAGGCTGCGGCGAGAGCGGCCTCCAGGGCGGCGATCTGCACCGGCTTGCTCAGATAGCCGTCCATGCCGGCCTCCAGGCAGCGCTCGCGGTCCCCGGACATGGCATGGGCGGTCAGCGCAATGATCGTCGGCTGCCGGCCGGGGGCGAGCTCCCGGCGGATGCGGCGGGTGACCTCCAGGCCGTCGAGCTCGGGCATCTGGACGTCCATCAGAATCACATCATACCGCCGGCTCTTCAGCACCTCCAGAACCTCCCAGCCGTGGCTCGCGAGGTCCGCCTGATAGCCCAGGTGCGCGAGCAGGCCGGCCGTCACCTGCCGGCTCACCGGGTGGTCCTCGGCGAGCAGGATGCGCAACGGGTGGCGGCGCGCCAGGCCGTGGTCCAGCCGGCCGGGCATGATGGCCGGCCGGCGGGGCGGCGGCGTGGTGGCGGCCTCGCCGGGGATGGTGAAGTGGAAGGTCGAGCCCTGGCCGACGGCGCTCTCGACCCAGATCCGCCCGCCCATCAGCTCCACCAGCCGCCGGCTGATGGCGAGACCCAGGCCGGTCCCCCCCTGCTGGCGGGCCGGCGAGCCGTCGAGCTGGCTGAAGGCGACAAACAGGCGGTCCAGCTCCTCGGCGGGGATCCCGATCCCGGTGTCGGAGACCGCGAAGTGAGCCTCGAAACGGCCGTCGTCCAGCGGCCCCACGGACAGCTCGACCCGCACCCCGCCGCGCGGCGTGAACTTGACGGCGTTGCCCAGCAGATTGACCAGCACCTGGCGGGTGCGGGCCAGGTTGGCCACCAGGGCCCCCGGCATCCCGTCGCCGGTCGCCTCGACGCTCGCGCTCAGCGCGATCCCCTTCTGGGCGGCGAGCGGAGCGACGATCTCCAGGCACTCTTCGATCACCTCCCGCAGGCTGAACGGAGCGCGCTCGATCACCATCCGCCCCGACTCCATCTTGGAGAAATCCAGGATGTCGTTGATCAGCACCAGGAGGGCCTCGCCGCTGGCCTGGACGGTCTCCACGTAGCCTCTCTGCGCGGGGCTGAGCGGGGTCTCCAGCAGCAGGTGGGTGGTGCCGATGACGCAATTCATGGGGGTGCGGATCTCGTGGCTCATGTTGGCCAGGAGCTCGCTCTTGGCCCGGCTCGCCGCCAGCGCCTCTTCCTTGGCGGTCTGGAGGTCGGCCGTGCGTTCCCGCACCTCCTCCTCCAGCGTCAGGCGCAGCCGGTCGAGCTCGCCGTGGACCCGCCGGAAACGGCTGGAGAGGGAGTAGCCCATCGCCACCAGGAGCGCCGCGAAGCCGAACGGAGGGAGCGAGACCGGGCTGTGCCAGAGCCCGGGGACGATCTGGCCGGCCAGCTCGGCGCCGGTGGCGGCGGCCAGCGCCAGAACGCCCACGGCGAAGGGCCGCGCCGCCACGTTCCCCCGCCACGCCTCGCGGGCGATGAGGGCCACGGCGGCCACCAGGAGCGGCAGCAGCCAGAGCGAGCGGAAGCTCTGGCTGGCGACCACCAGGCGCGCGTCGGGCCAGAGGCCCACGAACAGGGCCAGCGCCCCGTGCGAGAGCTGATAGGCCCGCAGCGGCCGGGAGATGGGCCGGGCGAAGAAGGTCCAGAGGAACTGGATGGCCGCCACGGCCGCGGCGTGGCCGGTGAGACTGCTGAGCCGGACCGCCAGATCGAAGCGGTCCGTGAGCTGGTAGATCCAATAGGAGCTGGCGAAGGTGTTGGCCGCGAAGCAGAGGGACAGCAGGCCGAACCACAGATGTCCGGTCTCCTGCCGGCGCCGGACGTAGAGCAGGAGGTGGTAGGCCGCCGCCGGCGCGAACAGGACGGCGAGGAGGAGGAAGGGGAGGTCCGCGATCAGGATGCGGTCCCATTCCATCTCGACCCGGTCGCGCAGGGCCTGGAAGTCGCCGAGCTCCAGGGTGTCCCCCACCGCCCCGGCCTCGGGATCCGCGTCCGACCGCCATCCCACCCGCCGTACCCGCAGCGCCAGGGCGAGCTCACCCGTGGCCCCTACCGCCTGGGTGGGAACACGGAAGACCTCCGGGAAGGGGTGGGGCAGCTCCAGGGACCAGCCGCGGGAGGAGCCGAGGAGCGAGCCGCGCCTCCTCGCCGAGGGGCACCACCCGCCGGAGCCAGACCCTGCCGTCGAGACCGGTGTACCCCTGCTCGCGCCAGGTGGCCGGCAGCGGCACCGCCCGCCAGGACGAGTCGTCGAAGCCTGGAAGCGCCCAGCGGGGGTCGTCTCCCGGCCGCGACTTCCAGGGCCCGGCCGGTACCGTCTCCCCGCTGGCGGCTTGGCAGAGCAGGAGGGCCGCGAGCAGCGCCAAGCTGCCGCCGCCGAGGGTCCGGCCGCGAAGGCGGCTTCCGCTGATCATCGTGTGTTCGCTAGTATATCCCGCCAGGAGGTGAGTCGCATCACGGAAGAACCATCCTTCGGGATCCTCATCGGAGTCCTCGTCGTGGACGACCATCTGGTCGTCCGCAAGGGGGTCCGTGCGCTGCTCATGGACGCCTCAGGCATCACCGTCGTGGGCGAGGCGGCGGACGGCCTGGAAGCGGTAATGGAGGCGCGGCGCCTCCAGCCCCAGGTGATCCTGATGGACCTCAAGCTCCCCCGCCTCGACGGGGTGGAGGCGATCCGCGAGATCCTCGCCGAGCAGCCGAACGTGGGGATCGTCGTGCTGACGGGAGCCGACGCGGACGAGCAGGTCCTCGCCGCCGTCGAGGCCGGCGCCCTGGGCTACCTGGCCAAGACCGCCGACCCCGAGAGCTTCGTCCAGGCGATCACCCGGGTCGCCGGCGGCGAGCTCTGGCTGCCGCAGCGCCTGACGCGCAAGCTGCTGGCCCACCTCAAGCCCCGCCCCAGCAGCACGGCGGAGCCGCTCACCGGGCGGGAGACCAGCGTGCTCAACCTCCTGGCCAAGGGGCGCACCAACCAGCAGATCGCCAACGAGCTGTGCATCGCCGAGGCCACCGTGCGCACGCACGTGAGCCACATCCTGGACAAGCTGGGGGCCAGCAACCGGGTCGAGGCGGCGCTGCACGCCCTGCGGGCGGGAGTCGCCACCCTGGAGGAGCCTTGAGCCGCCGCGTCCTGGTGGTGGACGACGACCCGGTCAGCCGCCTCGTCGCCACCGCCCAGATCCAGGAGCTCGGCTACGCCGCCGACAGTGCCGGCGGCGGCTCGGCGGCTCTCGCCCTCCTGGCGCGGGAGCCCTATGACGCCGTGCTGCTCGACTGCGAGATGCCGGAGCTCGACGGCTACGAGACCTGCCGCCGCCTCCGGCGGCAGGGCGGCCGGCGCATCCCGGTGATCGCCCTCACCGCCCATACCGCGGCCGCGGAACGGGAGAGATGCCTCGCCGCCGGCATGGACGATCATCTCGGTAAGCCGGTGCGGAGCGGGGATCTCGCCGCCATGCTGGAGCGCTGGCTGGCGGACGGCGCCGGCCTCCCGCCTCCTCCGGCGGCCGCACCGGAGCCCGAGCCCATCGAGGAGCGCCTGGAGGGGCTCGGACGGCTCGGCGAGGCGACCGGAGAGGACCTGCTCGCGCAGGTGGTCGAGAGCTTCCTCCAGCAAGGGAAGAAAGACCTCGCGGCCCTGCGCGAGGCCTTGGCCCGCGGCGATGGCGCGGCGTTCGCGGCCGCCGCCCACTCCCTGGCCGGGAGCTCCGGCATCCTGGGCGCGGCCGGGCTGGCCGCGGGCTGCGCCGGGCTCGAGGTGCTGGCCCGGCGGGGGGACTTGGCGGCCTGCGGGGCTCGTCTGGAGCCCGTCGAGCAGGCCTGGCGGCAGGTCGCGGGCAGGGTCCATCAACATTTCGTGGAGACCACCCACAACAAATGTTGAGATGAAAATCCGCTCCTGGTTGGAAGACAGCAAAGGCGAGATGGGAGAAACTAAGGCTATCCAAGGATCGCAGGTGACGGGGGCGAAGGCCCTACGTCAACTGCTCTCCCCTCAAACGGGCCTGCAGGGCCCTCTTTTTTTGCCGCGAGGCTCGGCTTCCTCAGACGCAGCAATTGGGGTTCGAGTCCCTCGCGCCGTCGTCCAATCCTGGCTCGGGAGGTCGGCGCTTCCTCCCTGGGCCGACTTGGCCTCCTCTTCCGTCAGTCTCCGCAGCGTCTCCCGATACAGCGTCAGCTTGTTCATAGCCCTCTTCTTCACTGAGATCTCCTCTCTGGGTCTTCGACCCGGCCTGGAGGGCATCCGCGTCCCGTGCGACGTCCGCGGCGCCTCCCTTATAGGGTGTGCGCCCGCCGGGGCAAACGGCGACTCCTACGCGCCTAGCCACGGCGTGGCGCTCGACGTAGAATGAAATTGGCCGCTGAAGAGGGAAACTGCGACGAGCCCTGACCACCAACCCACCTATACGGCGGAGGAAGCCCTCAGTCGTCTGAAGGCAGGCAATGCGCGCTTCGTCAGCGGCCTCGCGCGGTTCCCGACGGTGCAGAAGGAAGTCCTGGCGGAGCTCGCCAAAAGTCAGCAACCCTACGCCATGGTTCTTGGTTGCAGCGACAGCCGCGTGCCACCAGAGCTGGTCTTCGACGCCGGATTCGGCGAGCTCTTCGTTGTGCGTGTAGCAGGTAACGTTCTCGGGTCGCGATCCT
>QHVW01000677.1 GCA_003223675.1 Acidobacteriota bacterium | reverse complement strand
TGATCAGCGGCCCCTGGCCCACGAAGCGCTCGTCGCTGTCACGGGGGTCCTCGCTCGCCGGCGGTCCCAGCACCTCCAGCAGGGCCGCGCCGGCCTGGAAGACCGCGCCCCGCTCGTCCTCGCGGTTCCAGCTCTCGATCTGCGGCAGAGCCAGGGCGCCAGCATAGAATTTCATCGCGTGCTCGAAATTCGAGCTGCGGATCACCACCCGAAACTGCCGGATCTCCATCGCGTTCCTCTCCTTGATCAGAGCCTGGATCGGCCGGTCCAGCCGGCCGGGATGGAGAGCATTTACCACACTCGCCCTCACTCCCCCAACCCCCTCTCTCCCGGCCTCCCCCCCGCCTGCCGGGAGAGAGGGGGCCAGAGTAAGGAAATGGTATCCTCTCCCGCGTGAAAGACCGCCGTTTCTGGGCCTGTTGCATCCTCCTCGCTCTCCTGCTGCCGGTGCTCCTGCTGGCGCAACGGCAGCCGGTTTCTTCCGCCAGTGCCGCGGGCGCCGTGCCGCCGGCCGCCCCCCCCGCTCCGGCCCGCTCCGCCGTGCTGCTCGAAGGGCGGGAGATCCCCGTGCCGGTGACGATCACTGCCAACGGCCCGCTGTTCGGCCTGACGCCGCTCGTCGACGTGCTGGGCGGCAAGGTGACCAGCGACGAGTCCGGGGAGAGCGTCACCCTCCGCCTGGGGGACAAGGACGTGGTGCTGGGCCCCGGCAACGCCATCGTCACCGTGGGGGACAACATCGTCTCGCTCTCGCAGCCGCCGACGCGGGGCGAGGGGGGGCTCCAAGTGCCGGTCGACTTCCTGAAGAAGACCTGGGGCGACCTCGTGGGCTACGCCTTCGACTGGCACCCGGAGACCTCCCGGTTGACCATCGCCCGCCGGGGGAACCGCGAGATGGGGGTGACGCTCGACGTCGTCCATCTCCAGGGGATGACCACGGTGGTGCTCCAGTTCCCCGAGGAGCCGCACTATCAGGTCGACCACTCGAAGCCGGGGATGATCACCGTCCAGATGCTGTCGGACCGGCTTGCTCCCCCGCCGGCCAAGGAGGTGCAGGACCCGCTCGTCCAGGGGGTCACCGTCGAACCGCAGCAGATCCGCATCCAGCTCGCGCAGGGGGCGCAGGCCGAGAGCTACGTGCTCGGGAGCCCGTTCCGGCTGGTGTTCGACATCCATCCGACCTCCTCGGTGGAGGTGCCGACGCCGGCCGCGCAGGGCGCGCAGCGGACGCCGGGGGTGCATACGATCGTCATCGATCCCGGCCACGGCGGCCAGGAGACGGGGGCGATCGGTCCGGGCGGCGTGCTGGAGAAGGATCTGACGCTGGAGCTCGCCCGCGAGCTGGCCGCCAAGCTCGGGCGCCTCGGCGTGCAGACCGTCCTCACCCGCACCGACGACACGCTCGTGAAGCTCGACGATCGCTCGGCGATCGCCAATCAGAACCGGGCGGACCTGTTCATCTCGATCCACCTCAACTCCTCGCTCGGCGCGGGGGCCAGCGGCACGGAGACCTACTTCCTGAGCCCGCAGGCCTCGGACCCGCGCGCCGCCAGCTCGGCCGCCACCGAGAACACGGCGCCGTCCGCTCCCGCGACCTCGGATGCAGCCGGCGGCGCGGGCGCTCCCTCGGCGGCCGAGCAGCAGGACGTCGACCTCATCCTCTGGGATCTCGCCCAGAGCCGGCATCTGGCGGAGAGCCAGCGCTTCGCCACCATGATCCAGACGCAGCTCAACGAGGCCCTCCAGATCAAGGACCGCGGGGTGAAGCAGGCGCCGTTCCGGGTGTTGAAGGGGGCCACCATGCCCGCCGTGCTGGTGGAGCTGGGCTTCATCAACAATCCGGAGGAGGAGAAGAAGCTGCGGGATGCCGCCTACCGCGACCAGATCCTGGACGCGCTGGTCACCGCCATCGCGCGCTACCGGACCTCGGTCGAGGGGCCGGCCGCCGCGGGCGCTCCGGCGCCGGCATCGCCGCCGGGAGCTGCGGCACCGAAGGCCGCTGTCCCGCCGGCCACTCTGGCTCCCGCGACCAAGGGAGCGCCGCCGGCTTCCAAGCCCCCCGCCCGGAGGGCCGGGCCCGCATGAGCCGCCGGGCGGCGAGCTTCGTCCTGGGGCTGGCGCTGGCGCTGGTCCTGGGAGGAGGGTTGTGGTGGTGGCTCTCCGGCCGCCCATCGCGGCGCGCGGGGGTCGGGTCGGGGCCGGCCGCCCAGAAGGGCGAGCCGGTGAGCTTCAATCTCTATTTTCCCGCCGCGGGAGGCGGTCTGCGCCCCGAGATCCACGCGCTCCAGGTCTCCCTGGAGCCGAAGGACCGCATCCGCAAGGTGGTGGAGGCGCTTCTCGTCGGTCCCAAGGCGCCCGGCCTCGCCCGCCCCTTCCCCGAGGGGGTGACGCTGGGCTCCGTGCTGCTCAGCCCGGACGGCACCGCCTACGTCGACCTGCGCTGGCAGGACCATGTGGACCCGCCGCCGGGCGGCTCGACCGAGGAGATCCAGCGCGTCTACAGCGTGGTCGACTC
>QHVW01000676.1 GCA_003223675.1 Acidobacteriota bacterium | reverse complement strand
ATGACGTGGCTGCCCCCCGGATAGAAGGACCCCTCCTCCCATCCAACGCGGTTGCAGTAGACGACCCAGCAGGTGTTGAGCAGGGCCGTGGCACGGGTGAGCGTCTGCCAGCTCTCATGGCTCTCGGGCAGGGCCCCCGCGCCGATGCGGCCGGGAGCGGCCGAGACGACGATCAGCAGCTTGGTGCCGGCCACCGCCAGGCGTCTCGCCAACTCGGGGTGCCAGAGGTCCTCGCAGATCAGGAGCCCGGCCGTGCCCCAGGGGAGGCGGAAGGTCTCCAGCTTCCGGCCGGCGCCGAAGAAGCGCTCCTCCTGAAAGATGCCGTAGGTCGGCAGGTAGAGCTTGCGGTGGACGTGAGCGGGCCTGCCGTCGGCGAGCAGGACGGCGCTGTTGTGCAGCACCCCGCGCTCCCCCTCCTCCACGAAGCCCACGATCACTTGCATGGGGCCGGCCGCCTCGGCCAGCCGCGCCAGCACGGGCGAGCCGAGCGGCAGCGCCACCCGCGGGGTCAGATGGAGGAGCCGGTAGCCGGTAAGCGACAGCTCGGGGAAGACCAGGAGGTCGACGCCGGCCTCCCGCGCCCGGGCGATCCAGTCGAGGTGGCGCCCGGCGTTGCGCTCGACGTCTCCCAGGCGGCCGTCGATCTGCGCGAGGCCGATCTTCAGCAGGGTCGGGGTTTCGGCCATGATCGGGGCGGATGCTAGCATGGACCCATGAAGACCGACGTGCGCTCTCTCCGGCCGGTCCTCGCGCCGGCCCTGCTCGTTTTCGCCCTGCTGGGCCCGCCCGTTGGTGCCCAGACAACTGCCCAGAAACCTGCCCAGAGCGCCGGCCCGCAGAGGCCGGCTCCCAAGGCTCCGGCGAAGGTGACCGTGCAGCCGCCTCCGCCGCCGTCCGGCAAGACCGCGCTCCAGGACCGGGTGCTCGCCGTGGTGGACGAGGACCCGATCCTCGCTTCCGACGTCGAACGGGTCATCCGTCTGAGGCTCGAGCAGCCGCAGCCGGGCGAGACCGACGAGCGGTTCCGCCGCCGGATGCTCGACGATCTGATCGATGAGCGGCTGCGGTTCCACGAGGTCGAACGCTTCAACTTCGAGCAGGTGCCGGTCGATGAGATCCAGAAGCGGGTCGCCACGATCCGCGCCCGCTACCCGGATGAGGCGTCGTTCAAGAAGGCCTTGAAAGATGTGGGGCTCGACGAAAAGGGGTTGCGCCAGCTCGTCACACGCCAGCTCCTGGTGATCACCTACGTGGACGAGCAACTGGGCGCCAACGTCTTCGTGGAGCCGGACGAGATCAACCGCTTGTTCGGATCCTTCCAGACCGTCTCAAGAGCCATCTGCCACGTAAATTGCTGCTCGGGATCGTCGCCGTTCTTCGGACCGATCAGGACGAGGATCGCGCTCGCGGACCGGATCGCATCCTCGATCCGGTCCCGCCACCTCTCGCCAGCGACGATATCAGTATCGGACCACACGGCAATCCCGGCCTTCCCGAGCTCGTCCCTGAGCTTTTCGGCCACCTTGCGGTCAGCGGAGGCGTAGGAGAGAAAGGTGCTCATGGTTTAGGTCTCCGAGCTCAGTATAACGCGCCGGGCGGCTTCTGGCCCGCCGGAGCCTTCTTCGCCTCCGGCTTCGCGTCAGCCTTCCCCTGGATCGTTTTGACCACCGGCGGCAGCGGCTGGTTGGCTTTCGGGTTGCCGGAGTAGACCACGATGTCAGCCTTGTTGCGGAGCTCCCGGGTCCATCGCGTCATCTCCTGGGTCATCTTCTGCTGCTTCAGGGTCTCGCGGATGTCCTCGCGCACGTCGTCCAGCAGAGGCGGC
>QHVW01000675.1 GCA_003223675.1 Acidobacteriota bacterium | reverse complement strand
TGCTGGAGCCGTGATCGAACAATCCTCGCGCCGGCGGATGACGGGGATCGGCCACTAGCTCCAGACCTCCCTAAAGTGGCCAAGGACTGCGAGGACTGCAAGGACGAAAGAGCGCCGATCTCAGCTCTTCTTTCTTGTCCTTGTTGTCCTTGGCGTCCTTGCAGTCCTTGCTCCCTACTGCGTGCACGCCGGCCGCGCCCCGCAGGCGATGCCGTGGGCTTTGAAGGCGTCCCAGATGCGGCAGCCGTTCGGCGTGCCGTTCGCGAGATTGCCGTCGTCGTCGTCCACCGCCAGGAAGACGGTGTACCAGTTGGAGGAGCCGCAGCCGTTGACGCGCGCCT
>QHVW01000674.1 GCA_003223675.1 Acidobacteriota bacterium | reverse complement strand
TGCAGTTGTGGCAGGGGACGCCGGGCTTGAAGTTGCGGCCGATGCAGGCGTCCTTGGTCTCCAGGAACGCGAAGGTGTCGCCCACCGCTTCGCCGGTCCCCTTGTCCGCCGCCGCGCCGCCGGTGAACTGGTCCAGCCCATGCCCCCACTCGTGGAGGAAGACCGCGGCGATCTCGCCGGTGTTCGAGCAGCCGGCGCCGGACTGAAAGAAATTCACCGTCGAGCCGTTCCAGAAGGCGTTGCAGGTGCTCTTGATGTTCATGTTGGCGGTCAGCGTGCCGTTGAGCCACAGGTTCCCGGGCAGGTAGGTGGCCGCCTTGCGGTTGATGCTGGTCAGGTGGTAGTAGCCCGTGCGGGCGGCGTGGGTGTTGCCGGCGCCGCCCACTCCCGGAGTGGCGCAATCGGTGCCGCCGCTGGTCCCCAGGGTGACGTTCCCGGGCTCGCGGTCGGACTTGGAGACCGGGCCGCACTGATCGGAAATCTTGATATATCGGCCGCTCAGGTCGACGGTGGCGACGCCGCCCGAGTAGCTGTAATCGCCACCGGAATCGGCCGTCTTGGCCGAGCCGTTGGCGACGTTGATGAACGGGAGGGCGCGCACCACCTCCGGGTCGGAGTTGGTCACCGGATAGATGCCGCCCGTCACCTGGGCGGTGGCGTAGTCGTTGCCGTCGACGAGCGAGAGGAGCCGGCCGGTCCGCGCGTCCACCTTGGCCTGCCAGGTGGCGGGATCGCCGGCGCGCCGGAAGGTCACGTCCCAGACCAGGTAATGGCGATAGCCCTGTCCCCGCGCGCCTTCATACGTCTCCGCGGGATGCTCGCCCGCGGTCAGCGCCGGGACGAATTTCAGCGTGCCGGGATCGACGATCTCGCCGAGCTCCTCCACCCGGAGGCCGAGGGCCTGGATCGCGACCGCCAGCGCCGCGGCGCGGTCGATCTTGGGCGTGGCGCTCGTCCGCACCTCGGCGATCCGCTCGGTGCCGAGCTGCACGACGTTGCCGTTGTTGATGCGGAAGAAGACCTTGGCTCCCTCCACCGGCACACCGCGATGAAATTGCTGGAGCTCCACAAACCAGAGCTGCCTCTCCTCGCCGGCGTTGACGGAGCTCGCCGCATCGAGCCGCAGATCGAAGCCCGACACGTTCAGCAGCTCGGGGAAGTCGGCCAGGAAGGCGCGCACCCGCGTCTCGACGTCTTTCAGATCCGGACCACCCTCATGGGCCAGCTTGAGATCGGCCGCCGCGAGCCTGTTCCCCTTGCCGGGCAGCAGGGGGATGCCGGCGCCCTGGATCAGGTTGGGGCGGTCGCTGCGGGTGTCCCAGCGCACCTCCCAGGCGTCCGACTGGAAGGCGAAGAAGCGTTGCAGAGCGAGGGCCTTGCGGGAGCCGCGCGGCTCGACCTCCAGCGACGGCCGGACCTCGAGCTCCTCGGAGCCGAAGCCGCCGGCCAGGAGAGCCGTGAGCCCCGCCTTCCGGTTCTCCTCGTCGAGAGGCGCGAAACCGGCGGCCAGGGAGGGGAGGAGCAGGATTCCGGACAGTGCGAGTAGACAGAGCCTGGACGTGGACGAACCTTGCCTCATGGCGTGCTCCTTCGTAGAGGGATCGCTATGAGAGAAGGATAATGCAGAGCTGCCTGAAAGGATACCCCTACACGACCACCACCCCCTTGAGGTCCTCCTCCGGCTCGGGGGTTTTGATCTTGAGGTCCTCCAGCGCCTTGACCAGGATCTCGGCCACCACGAGGTTGCGGTACCACTTCTTGTCGGCGGGGACGACGTACCAGGGGGCGTGCTTCTGGCTGGTGCGGGCGAGGGCGTCCTCGTAGGCCTTTATGTACTCGTCCCAGTGGGCGCGGTCGAGCAGGTCCCCCTTGCGGAATTTCCACCGCTTCTGGGGATCGTCGAGGCGCTCCTGGAGGCGCTTCCGCTGCTCGTCCTTGCTGATGTAGAGGAAGAACTTGAGGATCACGGTGTCCGTTGCGCTGAGGAGGCGCTCGAAGTCGTTGATCTGGTCGTAGCGCTGGCGCCAGACCTCGGGGGGGACCAGCTCCATCACCCGCGCCACCAGCACGTCCTCGTAGTGGCTGCGGTTGAAGATCACGATCTCCCCCTTGCACGGCACCTTGAGGTGCACCCGCCAGAGGAAGTCGTGGTCGAGCTCCTCCGGGGTCGGCGCCTTGAAGGCGGCCACCCGCACGCCGAGCGGGTTGACCCCCTCGAAGACGTGGCTGATGGTGCCGTCCTTGCCGCTGGTGTCCGTCCCCTGGAGCACCACGAGCACCTTGTGCTTGTGCTCGGCCCAGAGCGACTCCTGCAGGACCTCCAGCCGCTCGTTGAGCTTGAGCAGCCGCTCGTCAGCCTCCTTCCGCTTCCCCTTGAATCCCGGGGTCGATCCCGGATCGATCTGGCTGAGATCGACCTTGGCGCCCGGCTTGACCCGGTGTTGTTTCATGAGCTGCCCTCCAGCTTAGAGGTCCTGAGGTGTAAGCCCTGTCCTCTTGGCAATGCGGGAGAGCATTGCGGGACCGATTTCATCACCGTCGTGAAAGGCCCAGACGTAGTCCGGCCAGTCAGGGCGACATAGAGTGCGGTGGGAGCCGGCCCGGCGCTTCTCGCTCCAGCCGATCCGGAACAGTGCTGCAAGGACCCGGTTCGCCCGCGTAGAGCGCCATTGGCTCATGCGGCAGGTACGACGAAGTAGATATCGGAGAGGTCTGGCAGAGCCTCCCCATGCTCGAGCCGGTCGGCCACCACGCGGAGGGCCAGAGCCTTGGCGCGGGCCAGGACCTCCTCCCGGGTAGCTCCGTAGACCATCACTCCCGGTAGGTCGGTTACCTCCGCGATCCAACGGCCGTCAACCTCTCGCTCGATCTCCATGGTGAAGCGCACGGCGAAAGCGTAGCAGGCTCGAGGGATGAGGTAAAGAAAGTCGGAATCTCCCCCTCCGGCCCTTCTGTTGTTGCAGGTGAAAAGGAGGGCTTTCGTCATGCCTGAGGGTCTGATCCGGAGCTGTCCGTCCTGCGGCAAGAAGAACCGGGTGCTCTACTCCCGGCTGGGGGCTGAGGCCCGTTGCGGCTCCTGCGGCGCGGTCCTGCCGCCGCCGGCCGAGCCGCTGGAGGTCGACCAGGGAGGCGAGCTGGCCGCCCTGCTGCGGGAGTCCGGCCTGCCCGTGCTCGTCGATTTCTGGGCCCCCTGGTGCGGCCCCTGCCGTATGGTGGCTCCAGAGATGCAGAAGGTGGCGGCCCGCAACGCCGGCCAACTGCTGGTGGTCAAGGTCAACACCGACGTCGACCCGCGGGTCGGGCAGGAGCACCGCGTCCAGTCGATCCCCACCATGGCCGTCTTCCAGGGCGGACGCGAGGTGGCGCGCACGATGGGGGCCCGCCCGGCGGCCCAGATCGAGGGGTTCGTCCGCCAGGCGGTCGGCGTGGCGGTGTAAAGAATCTGTATTCGGGCAATTTGTGGCCTCCTTTTCGTGTTGGAATAGGTGCCCGCCGGTACGGGGGGCGACAGGATCTCCAGATCCTGCTATCCTTCAGCGACTTTTCCGGTGTATCTGGAGGCGTCCGTGGACCTTCTGGCCCAGGCCCGCCCGGGCCTATTCCTGTGGATGGAGAGTGCAGAGTGACTGAAGAGACCGCCCCGAGACCCCCGATCAACTGGCTCAATCTCGTCTTTCTGTTGGGAACCCTGCTGATCGCCCTGGTCGGCACGCCCTGGTATCTGGTCAAGTATGGGCTTGGCTGGCCGGAGGCGGTGACCTTCCTGGTCCTCTGGCTCTTCGTCGGCGTCTCGGTCACCGCCGGCTATCACCGTCTGTTCGCCCACAAGACCTATCAGGCCGCCTGGCCCGTGCGCCTCTTCTTCCTCGTCTTCGGCGCCGGAGCCCTGGAGAACTCGGTCCTCAACTGGGCCGCCGACCACCGTATCCACCACGCCCACGTCGACGAGGAGCGGGACCCCTACAACATCACCAAGGGGTTCTGGTGGGCCCACATGGGGTGGATCTTCTTCGAGAACGAGGACATCCCCGTGAGCGTGGTGCGCGACCTCACGGAAGACCCCCTCGTGCGCTGGCAGGCCCGGTACTACGTTCTGATCGGGTTCGCCGTCGCCCTCGGCATCCCGCTCGCCGTGGGGCTGCTGACCGGCCATCTGCTCGGCTGTCTGTTGATCGGCTGCGTGCTGCGCATCGTGGTGAGCCACCACGGCACCTTCTTCATCAACAGCCTCTGCCACATGGTGGGCCACCGCCCCTACAGCACCGAGCACAGCGCCCGCGACAGCGCGGTCATGGCGGTGCTGGCCTTCGGCGAGGGCTACCACAACTACCACCACAGCTTCCCCTTCGACTACCGCAACGGCGTCAAGGTGTGGCAGTTCGACCCGGCCAAGTGGCTGATCTGGAGCCTCTCGGGCGTCGGCCTCGCCCGCGACCTCCGGCGCGCCCCCGAGGCGGCGGTGCTCCACGAGCTGATCTCGTTGCAGCGGCGGCAGAAGCCGAAAGCTGTGACAGAGGTCGCCATGGACGAGGAGAATCTGCCGCACGAGACGCGGGTGGGTTTGACCTACAGGGCCCTCGAGCAGGCGCTCGGGGAATGGAAGCGGACTCTTCGCCAGACGAACCGCCTGCCGGTGGCCGCCTGACCGGTTGGCCTGACCGATTGGATCGACGGCCTGACGAGAGGTCCCCGATGCTCATGATTCCTTCCGCTGCTCGGCGGTCCCTCGGGACCGCCGTTTTGCTGTCCCTCGGACTGCTCTCCGTCAATGCGCGGGCGCAGAGCCCTGCCGGCCTCCCCGCGGACGTGCGGGCGACCGCGTCCGCGCTGCGCGCGAAGGCGCTCGCCGGCACCCGGGCCTACGAGATCGTCCGCTCGCTGACCGTGGAGGTGGGGCCGCGCCCCGCCGGCTCCAAGGCCTACGACGCCGCCGTCCAGTGGGGCCTGCGCACGATGAAGGAGCTGGGCTTCCGCAACGTCCACTCGGAGAAGACGACCGTCCCCCACTGGGTGCGCGGCGAGGAGTCGGGCGAGATCGTGGCCCCGTACCCCCAGCCGGTCCACCTGACGGCCCTCGGCGGCAGCATCGGCACTCCGGCGGCGGGGATCGCGGCGCCGGTGATCGAGGTCCCCTCGCTGGCCGCGGTGGACAAGCTCGCTCCGGCCCAGGTCAAGGGGAAGATCGTCTTCTACAATGCTCCCATGCGGCGGACGAAGGACGCCTCGGGATACCGCGACGCCGTCCCCGTGCGCGGCGGCGGGGCGTCCGCGGCGGCGAAGCTGGGGGCCGTGGCGGTGCTCATCCGCTCGATCGGCACCGACCACAACCGCACACCGCACACCGGCGGCATGCGCTACCAGGACGGGGTGGAGAAGATCCCCGCGGCGGCGCTCTCGAATCCCGACGCCGACCTCCTCGACGCCGAGATCGCCGCGGGCAAGCCGGTCACCTTCCGTCTGAAGCTGGGGGCCCACGCCGAGCCGGACGTGGAGACGGCGAACGTCGTGGGCGAGGTTCCTGGCCGCGAGAGGCCGGAGGAGATCGTCCTGCTCGGCGCCCACCTCGACTCCTGGGACCTCGGCACCGGCGCGATCGACGACGCGGCCGGCATCGCCATCATAATGGAGACCGCCCGCCGGCTCGCCGGGCTGCCGCGCGGGCCGCGCCGCACGATCCGGGTCGTCCTCTACGCCAACGAGGAGCTGGGCACCTCCGGGGCCCGTTCCTATGCCGCGGCGCACCAGGACGAGTTGGCCCGGCACGTGATGGCCGGCGAATCCGACCTCGGCTCGGGCCGGGTCTGGCGCCTCTCCTCGCACGTCAACCCCGCCAGGCTCCCCGTCGTGGCCGATCTCGCCAAGCTCCTGGGGGTGGAGCAGGGGGGCAACGACGCCGAAGGCGGCTCCGACCTCAGACCCATGTCGCCGGGGCGCGTGCCGGTGCTCTCCCTATCCCAGGACGCCTCCGAGTACTTCGACTATCACCACACCGCGAACGACACCCTGGACAAGATCGACCCCAAGGATCTCGACCAGAACGTCGCCGCCTGGGCCGCCGTGGTCTACGCGGTGGCCGAGATGCCGGGCGATCTCGGCCGGGCTCCCGAAGGGGCGGGGCGGGGGGAGTAGGCCGTGCCCCACACCTACACCACCTATCTCCGCCTCGACGAGCTCCTCGACCTCCAGACGCCGGCTTCCCGCGAGGCGCCCGGGGGCGAGGAGCATGATGAGATGCTGTTCATCATCATCCACCAGGTCTACGAGCTCTGGTTCAAGCAGGTGCTTCACGAGATCGACCTGCTGCACCGGGCGTTCGACGGCAACGACCGCCCCCTGGCGCTCTCGACCCTCAAGCGCATCCTCACCATCTTCAAGACCCTGGTCGCCCAGGTGGACGTGCTGGAGACGATGACCCCCGTCTCCTTCCTGTCGTTCCGCTTCCGGCTGGACAGCTCCAGCGGCTTTCAGTCCGTCCAGTTCCGGGAGCTGGAGGCCGCCCTCGGGGCCCGCCGGCCGGGGATGGCCGACCACATCCCCGAGGTGAGCCCGGAGCGCGAGCGGGTCGAGCGGCGGCTCCGCGAGCCGAGCCTCTATCATTCCTTCCTGCGGTTTCTCACCCACTACGGCTACGAGATCCCGCGGGACGTGCTGGAGCGGGACCCCGGCGACCCTCCGGAGGAGGACGCGCGGGTGCAGGAGATCCTGGTCCGGATCTACCGGTCCGATCCCGAGAACCGGGACGTCTGCGAGCGGCTGGTGGACCTCGACGAGGGGCTGCAGGAGTGGCGCTACCGCCACGTCAAGATGGTGCAGCGCACGATCGGCATGAAGACCGGCACCGGCGGCTCGGCCGGCGTCGAGTACCTCAAGAACACCCTCTTC
>QHVW01000673.1 GCA_003223675.1 Acidobacteriota bacterium | reverse complement strand
CGGCCCCGGGCCGGTCCTCGGCGCGCATCGGCTCCAGGATCTCCGGCAGCGGCGCCGTGTCCCCGGCCTCGCGCAGGAGCTTCTGGATCCATTCCTCCGTCTCGCCGTAGGCCCCCTCGCCGAAACGCTCGTAGCGCAGATAGCCGCGGGCGTCGATCAGATAGAGCGCCGGCCAGTATTTGTTGGCGAAGCGGGTCCAGGTGGCGCGGTCCGCGTCGAGCAGCACGGACCAGGAGATCCCCTCGTCCCGCACGGCCGCGGCCACCAGCGCCGGATCGGCGGAGATCTCGAATTCCGGCGTGTGCGCGCCGACCATCGCCAGCCCCCGTTCCGCGTAGCGCTCGTGCCAGGCCTTGAGATACGGCAGCGTGCGCAGGCAGTTGACGCAGGTCGATTCCCAGAAATCGATCAGCACCACCCGGCCGCGACTGGCGCGAATCGACATCTCGGGCCCCTGGACCCAGACGCCGGGCGCCAGCTCGGGAGCGCGCAGGGGGACGGAGATGGGAGGCACGGAGAGGGGAGAGCGCCGGGCCCGGAGGTGTCCGGACCCGGCGGGAAGGGGCTCGCTCTACTCGAACGAGACCGTCATGTTGTAGGTGTTGCGGGTCGAGGAGCTCAGGGTGACCTGCCAGTAGACGAAGGCCGGCCGGGTGCCGTTATTGGTCAGCGAGATCGTCTCGGAATTGTCGTGCCCCGCCGAGGTGGTGACGGCGTCACTCGAGCAGTCCGTGTAGCCCGCGAGGTCGATGTCGCCGTTGCCGTTGTCGAACTCCACCGTGACGTTGACCGTCCGCCCCGCCGGCACGTTGATCCGGTACCAGTCGGGATCGTTGATCTTGACGATGCGGTTGGTCAGCCGGCCCGTCCTCACCACGCGCGCCTTGCCGCAGGAGTTGTTCGGCTCCGAGTTGTCGTCCGAGCCCTTGGCCAGCAGCTTCTTGATCTTCGTGTAGGTGTTGGTGAACGCGCCGTAGCAGTCGTAGAGGTCCGACGGGCCGACGCCGCAGGCCGAGGGGCCGAAGAAGAGCTGGCCGAAGAGCTGCTGGGTGTCGTCCGTGAAGATGCCCGAGCCCGAGGAGCCACCCTCGGTGACGCCGCTGGTCCAGGCGATGCGCACCAGCTTGATGGAATTGGTGCCCGCGTCCTGGTTGCAGATGAAGCTCTGGTCCTTGAAGCCGAAGCTGATCCGCTTGTAGTCCCCCGCCGGATGGTGGATCGCCGTGCTGTCCGTGCCGTCCGGCACGGTCTTGCCCGTCCAGCCGGCCCAGAAGAGGTTGTCCGGCAGCGCGCCGGTGATGATCAGCAGCGTGTAGTCGGAGGTGGGGCTGGTGGAGGCCAGGGTCGCGCCGTTCGAGGTCGGCACGCTGTTGAGCGACGGCGGATTGCCGTTGCAGGCCGAGGTCTGGTAGAGCCAGAAGAACTCGGTGGACCCCGCGGCGCCCGGCGTGCTGATGCAGTGATTGGCCGTCAGGTAGTAGGGGGTGAAGTCCTGGGCGTTGTCGTTGAGGAGCTGGCCGGAGCAGAGGAAGCCGCTGCCGTCCTCGACGAACTCGACGCGGGAGACCGCCTTGGCCACGTCCGCCCACTCGGGGTGGCAGGTGACGTCGTTCTCGCAGGAGCCGGCCTGCTTCTCGTTCACCAGGCTGCGGGCCGCCAGGTCCACCGGATCGACGTAGGCGTGCTGCAGGCTGTCGACGCGGAACGGCAGCTCCTGGCCGGCCCCGGCGGGCGCCAGGTACTCGATGCGGACCCGCTCGCCGGCGAAGGTGCGGGTCCAGACATCGCTGGACGCGGCGGCCGAGCCCTCATAGAAGTCCACCTTGCGGTCGGGATCGAACTGCGCGTAGCCGTTGCGGGCGACGGCCTGGGAGGCGTCGCGCGGCGCATAGACCGCCAGCTCGGCGCCGGCCGGCAGCCGCAGGCTCTGGAAGTGGAGACGCACGCCGAGGGCGTCGGGCGAGACGATCTCGGCCGCCCACAGGCGGGCGCCGCCCGCGAGGTCGAACCAGTGGCCGTCCGCCGCGGAGAGCCGGACGGCGCGGCCGACGCTGACGCGCCGGGTCTTCACCCGCAGCCGCTGGTTGACGGCGTCCTCCTTGAGCAGCGCGTTCTTGTCCAGGGCCCCCAGCCGGACCTCCGGCAGGGTGCCCAGCGCGACGCCCATTTTCTCCGAGGGGGTGGGTCGCACGGCCTTCACGGTCTTGGGGAGCGATTGCGGCGCCTGGATGCCGAACGCCTCGTCGGCGGCCGGCGGCGCGGCCCAGCCAATGGCGCTCGACGCCAGCAGGGCGCCGAGCCCGATCGCCAGCGCGAGCCGTCCCGCCTGACGCCTGGGAGCGAAGAATCTATCCATCCTGAATCTCCTTTTCGAGGTGCTGCGGAAGCGCTTCGCCGGCGACCTCCTTTAAGGTATAGCAGTTTACCACTACGTCTCCGGAGGGCCTACCGGTCCACCCTCCCCTCATCGCTGCGCTCCCAGGACGTACGCGGGGTCGTTGGTGGCGTTGTTCACCACCTGGCCCCCGGCCAGCAGCTTGCCCGACCGCACCACCGCCTCGACGGTGAAGCCTCCCGCCGCTCCCGCCGCCGGCAGCGGGTGCTGGCTCGGGCTGAGCTGGCGGGCCTTGCCGGCGCCGAGCGCGACGCCGTCGAGCCGGCCGAGCACCGTGCCGTCGAGCGCCCGGTAGATCAGATCGTAGACGCCCGCGTCGCCGGAGGGGTTGAAGAGCCAGAGCGTGGTGCGGTAGGA
>QHVW01000672.1 GCA_003223675.1 Acidobacteriota bacterium | reverse complement strand
CGTCAACAGCGTGCAGGCGGTGTTCGCGCAGAACTGGGTCGACGAGACGGCCGAGGTGCTGGCGGGAGACAAATATTTTCCCCATCTCGCCGCCGCCGGTCCGGTGCGGGCGCACATGACGGCGAGCGCCCCCCGCGGCGGCGTCTCCGAGATGGAGCTGCTCGACAAGCTGGCGATCGCCACGGCGCAGAAAGAGCTGATCATCTCGAATCCCTATTTCATCCCCGATCAGGAGCTGGTCGACCTGCTCGCCAACGCCGTCCAGCGCGGGGTGCGCGTGCGCCTGATGATCCCCGGCAAAGGCAGCGACAGCTCGGTGGTCCGCCACGCCGGCCACCGGCAGATCCAGCCCCTGCTCGACAAGGGGGTCGAGATCTACGAGTTCGAGCCCACGCTCAGCCACCAGAAGGTCATGATCATCGACGGCCTCTGGTCGTTCGTGGGCTCGACCAACTTCGACGACCGCTCGCTCGACACGAACGACGAGGCGAGCGTGGGACTGATCGATCCCCGGGTGGCGGCGCAGCTCACGTCCGCTTTCGAGGCCGACCTCCAGCGCAGCAAACGATTCGACGCCCGCTCCTGGAGCCGGCGCTCCCTCTGGCACAAATTAGAGGACAACATCTCCTATCTGCTCAACGAGCAGCTCTGAGCCATAATGATCGAAATCCACCTCTGGCTGCTCGTCACGATGATCGTGGCCATCGTCCTGCTCGCGGTGATGCTGTGGAACAACCTGCGGGAGCGGGAGTTCCACGTCCGCGTGCCCGACCTCGAATGTTTCGAGCAGGCCCTCCCCTCGATCGCCGGCATGACCAAGGCGATCATCCTGGACGGCAACCGCGCCGAGATCATCCAGAACGGCGACTTCTTCGACGCGCTCCTCGAATCGATCGCCAAGGCCGAGAAAACCATTCATTTCGAGACTTACGTCTGGTGGACCGGCGGCATCTGCGGCGAGGTCGCCGGGGCTCTCGCCAAGCGGGCGCGCGAGGGAGTCGAGGTGCGGCTCATGGTCGATGCCATGGGCGGGATGAAGATGAAGCGCCGGCTCCGCGAGCTGATGACGGAGGCGGGGGTCAAGCTGGTCCGCTACCACCCGATCCGCCTGCGGGACATCGGCCAGCTCAACAAGCGCACCCACCGCAAGCTCGCCATCTTCGACGGCCTCACGGCCTATATCTGCGGTCATGGCGTCGCGAGCCAGTGGACGGGGAACGGCCAGGACAAGGACCACTGGCGCGACACCGGTGTGCGGTTGCACGGCCCGATCGTCAACGCGGCGCAGTCGGTCTTCGCCCAGCACTGGATCGAGGAGACGGGCGAGGTGCTGGTCGGGGAGAAGTATTTCCCCGCCATCGACCTGCAGGGCGAGCTGAAGATGCACATCCTCGCCGGAGCCCCCCTCGGCGGCGTCTCCGACCTCGAGCTGATGTTCAAGATGTCGCTCGCCAGCGCGCAGAAAGAGATCATGATCCAGAACCCCTACTTCATCGCCGACGAGGAAACGGCGACGCTGCTGAAGCGCGCCGTCAAGCGCGGAGTGGAGGTCAAGATCATGGTCCCCGGCTCGGTCACCGACAGCCCGATCGTCAACCACGCCGGCCACCGCCACTTCAGCGAGATGCTGAATGCCGGGGTGAGGATCTTCTGTTTCCAGAGGACGCTGATCCATCAGAAGATCCTGGTGATCGACGGCGTCTGGTCGCACGTCGGCTCGACCAACCTGGACTCCCGGTCCTTCGACATCAACGAGGAGGCGGGCGTGGGCATCATCGACCAGGGGATCGCCGACGAGCTCAAGGCCGCCTTCGAGGACGACCTGAAAGACTGCGAGGAGATGAAGGCCGCGTCCTGGGACCGCAAGTACCACCTCTGGCACCGAGCCCTGGACCGGGCGTGCTATCTGCTGAGCGGGCAGTTGTGAGGGGGAGGAAGAGCACGGACGACCACAGACTGGCAGGGACTGGCACGGACAGAACACCGAGTTTCCTGCTCGTCCGTGTTTATCCTTGATCGTCCGTGCCCGTCCGTGTTCTTCCCCTCCCGAGTAGAATACCCCCATGACCATCGCCACCCCGACCCAGCCCGCCGCCCGCCCCCGCACCGTCCGCGCTCCCCGTGGCCCTGAGATCTCCTGCCGCGGATGGCAGCAGGAGGCCGCTCTGCGGATGCTCATGAACAACCTCGATCCCGAGGTGGCCGAGCGGCCGGAGGAGCTGGTGGTCTATGGCGGCTCGGGGAAGGCGGCGCGCAACTGGGAGT
>QHVW01000671.1 GCA_003223675.1 Acidobacteriota bacterium | reverse complement strand
CCAGCCGTCCGGATGGACGGCGGCGGAGAGGAGGAAGGGCTCGGCGACCGAGGCGACCCGGTCCACCTTGGGGGCGAGCTGCATGCGGCCGAGCGCGTCGACGCTCACGCCGTCCAGAGTGCCGGCGAGAAACGCGGCCTGGCTGCGGGCCTGGAAAATCTTCACCTGGGTGCCGCGCGCCGGCAGGACGGCCGCGGCCAGCAGCACCCCCGCGGCGAGGGCGTGGAATCGCGCTCTCCTCATATTGGTCCCTTTACAGGCCTCCCTTGTCATAGGACGCCACGCCGGCTCCGGCCGCGTCGCTCCCGTCGTCGTCTCCGGTCGACGGCTCGCGGCGGCGCACCTCGAGGTCGATCCGGATCACCCCCTGCATCGGCAGGGCCAGGGTCTCGCGCTTCTCCTGCACGATGGCGGCGCGCAGGGCGACCGCGCTGCCCGAGGCCGCGGCCCCCCAGAGGGAGCGCACGGAGCCCGGCAGCCGCGGCATGGCCTCGCCCGCGACCGACAAGCCCGGCCCGCCGTAGAACCCCAGCACCATCAGGTCGCGCCGGGAGTGGAACGAGCGCAGCAGGTCGAGCGCCTGGGGGAAGGTGACCGGATCGGACGGCTGCATGGAGAGGCGGGCGGCGTCGACGCTGGCGCCGTCCCCCACCAGCAGCGAATAGCGGCCGGCCGGCAGGTCCCCGGGCAGATCGAGGGGGGCCGAGTGACGGAAGCGCTCGCCGCGGTAGGGGACCAGGTCCAGGTTCAGCGTGATGTGATCGCCGGGGTGGACCACGGTGCGGCTGGCGTTGGCGCCCACCAGGCTGGCGGCGCTCGGCTGGTCGGTCTGCGCGAGGTCGACGTCGACGCTCTCGACCTCGACCTTCTCCAGGGAGTTCTGGGTCAGATAGGAGACGATCGACAGCAGGAAGGTGGAGGCCTCGCTCGCCGCGTTGTTGCCGTCGAAGCTCTGGCGCACCTCCAGATCGCCGTAGTGGCTGAGGCGGAGGTGGGCCGCCATGTCCAGGCTCTGCGAGCCGGTCGTGTAGCTGGCCGCCTCCAGGCCCGCGATCACGCCGCTCCCCACCAGCAGGGGCATGAACTCGGGGAGGGCCGCGAGCCGCATGCGGTACTCGCGCGGCCGCTCGGTCTTGACCCGCACCACCATCGGCACCATGGGGGCCTCGACGCCGATCCGCCCCTGGATGCCCGTCTTGCGGTCCTGCTCGAAGGCGCCGATGATCCGCCCCGTATTCGCGATCTTGAACGAGCTGTTGGCGCTCGACAGCACGGTGACCACCTCGGCGGTGGCCATCGGCACGCTCACCGGCCCCATCCCCAGGAAGGGGTGGCCGAAGGCGAGGACCTGATCCCCGTAGCGGTCGGTCACCGTGCCGTTGGCCGCGAGCTGAAAGTCGCCGTCCACCAGCACCACGTTGACCGCCTGGCCGGGCTTCAGGTCGTCCGGCACCGTCCCCGGGGCTGCCTTGCCGCCCGACGAGACGCTCCCCAGCACCTGCCGCAACATGCCGGTGGACTTTTCCCCGAAGCCGGTGGCGGTCCACTGCACGGCGGGCGCGGCGCCGTCGACGAAGCGCGGGAGGAGGCGCGCGAATTGGGTTGTGAGCAGATCCTGGGGGAGATGATTGGTGAGGATGTCGGAGAGCTTGACCTCGGGAGGGGGCGGCGAGACCGGGATCGGCCGGAAGCCCGAGAGCTGGCGCATCGAGCCGATGGGCGTGATGCCGGCGATCGCCTCGTTGGTGAACGGCCAACTGAAGGCCACCGCGCCCGCCAGCCGGCCGTCGAGGAACACCGGGCTGCCGCTCATGCCGCCGGCCACGCCGCTCTTCTCCAGCCCCTCGCCGGTGAGGCGGGCCAGGATGTAGCTCACCTCCGGGCTGACGTTGCGCATGATGCCGATCACCTCGACATTGAAGCGCTGGGGCTCGGTGCCACTGAAGACCGAGAGGCCGTAGCCCTTCTGGCCGCGCTGGATCTCGGAAAGCGAGATCGTGGGCAGCGCCCCCGCCGGCAGGCTTACACCCACGGCCTCGTCGGGCGCGCTGGACGCCGCGGTGGCCGGCACGGCCCCCAGGCAGAGGGCGGCGAGCAGGAGCGCCGCGCGGGTCGAAAGTCCAAGAATCTGGTGCTTCATCCTTCTTCCTCCGTGGAACGGAGATCCTCCTCGAGACGCTCGGCGGGAAATCTCCCTGATCGTAGAACCTTGAGGCCCTCCCCTTCTATTGCCACCAGGGTCGAAGGGGGCCCGCCCGGGAGCACGCCGCCGTCCACCACCATCGCGTCCTCGCCCGCCAGCAGGTCCGGGAGCGCCGCCGGATCGACGATCGGCGCCTCGCCACTGCGGTTGGCGCTCGTCGCCGTCAGGCCGTGGCCGAGGCCGGCGAGCAGCTCCCGCAGGGGGCCGTGATCCGGCACCCGCACCGCCAGGGTCCGCGTCCCGGCCGAAGCCGGCAGCGGCCGCGCGACCGGCAGCACCGCGGTCAGCGGCGCCGGCCAGAGGGCGAAGAGGCGCTCCACTATATTCAGATCGGGATCGATCCCCAAACCGGCGAGCTGGTCGCGCCCGGCGATCACCACCGGCAGCGGCTTGCCCGCCTCCCGCTCCTTGATGCGATAGACCGCCTCCACCCCCGCCCGGTTCCAGGGATCGACCCCCAGCCCGTAGCTCGACTCGGTGGGGAACGCCACGATGCCGCCGCGGGCGAGGAGATCGCGGAGGGGAGGGAGGGGGTCACCGAAGCGGTGGAGTCTCACGTCCCGTTCTTCTCTGATACCGCCTGCCGCATGGACTCTCTTCCTCTAGATTCGACACAGCCTGTCACACTCCGAGCCGCGCCGAAAGGCAGATGCCTTCAGAGAGGTTCCACAGACGTGCTACCATCTGAGGCACGCGCACCACCCTGGACATCGCAGACGACGTTCTGACGGCGGCCAAGGAGAGGGCGCGGCGGCAGAAGCGCAGCGTAGGAGAAATCCTGTCCGAGCTCGCCCGCGAGGGTCTGACCCGTCGGTCCCGAGAGGGCCCAGTGGGCAAGAAGCCGCAGAGCTTCTATGGCTTCGACCCGTTCCCCTCCCGCGGCGTGACGGTTTCCAACGAGTTGATTGACAAGCTCCGCGAGGAAGACTTCGAGTAGATGCGA
>QHVW01000670.1 GCA_003223675.1 Acidobacteriota bacterium | reverse complement strand
CATCATCTGCGGCCTCAACGGCACCTTCCGCCGGGGGTCCCTGTTCATCCTGCTGGCGGCGGCCCTCGACAGCGTCGACGGCCGGATCGCCCGCATGACCGGCACCGAGAGCGAGTTCGGCAAGGAGTACGACTCGCTGGCCGACGTCATCACCTTCGGCGCCGCGCCCGGCATGCTCGCCTACCTCTGGGGGCTGCGCGAGCTCAACGAGGACGCCTGGCTGATCTCCGTCTTCTACATGGTCTGCACGGCGACCCGGCTCGCCCGCTTCAACGTGCAGACCCGGGTGACCGACAGCCGCTGGTTCGTCGGCCTCCCCTCCCCCTGGGCGGCGCTGACGATCTGCGCCCTGCTCTCCTTCGCCCCGGAGTACAAGGAGTACCCGGCGGACGTGCAGGTGGTGATGCAGGTGGTCATGGCCGTGGCGCTGCTGTTGATCGGCTCGCTGATGGTCTCCACGTTCCGCTACAACAGCTTCAAGAAGCTCGACCTCCGCAAACGCTGGAGCTACCGAGCGTTCGTACCGTTCGCGGCGATCCTGCTGGTCTTCCTGTTCATCCCGCGCGCCATCCTCCTGGCGATCACCCTCCTCTACACCCTCTCCGGGCCGGTGGGCGCCGCGGTCGCGCGCCTGCGCCCCCGGCGGGGCGGCCCCAGGCTGGACGACACCTCCTCCCCTCTCGAAGGAGCCCCGTGAGCACCATCGCCATCGTGCATCCCATGAGCCTGCTCGGCAAGGAGCTGCGGGAGACCCTGGAGCGGCTCCCCGCGGTGGGCAGGGACGTCCGCCTGCTGAGCAACCGCGAGGACGAGATCGGCACCCTCACCGAGGTCGCCGGGGCCGCCGCCATGGTGACCCGCTACGAGCCGGAGAAGCTCCAGGGGGTCGCCATCGCCTTCCTCGGCGGCACGATGGAGGACAACCGGCCGATCCTCGCCGGGCTCCCCCCCGAGACCACGGCGGTCCTCCTCTCCTTCGACGCCACGGCCGCGGACGGCCAGGCGGTGGTGGCCGGGGTGAACGACGAGGCGGCGGCGGGGCATCGCGTGCTGCTCTCGCCCCATCCCGGGGTGGTGCTGCTCGCCCACCTGCTCGACGCCCTGCGGGAGCTGAAGGTCGAGGAGGCGGTCGCCACGCTGATCCAGCCCGCCTCGATGCGCGACGACGCCGGCCTGGAGGAGCTCTTCGAGCAAACGCGGCAGATCGTGGCGATGACCCGGCGGAGCCCGACGCCGGTCTTCGGCGCCCAGCTCGCGTTCAACCTGCTGCCGGTGCCGCTGCCGGCGGACCCGCTCACCGGGCAGCTCCAGGCGGTGCTCCCCGGCATACCCCTGGCGCTGCAGATCCTCCAGGGCGGGATCTTCCACTCCGTGTCGGCCAGCCTCTACGTGCGCTGCGCCGGCAGCCCCACGCTCCAGGCGATCCGCAAGGCGCTCGCCGACCACCCTCACCTGGAGGCCGCCGACAGACCCAAGCACCTGGGGCCGATCGACGCCGCCGCCAGCGACAAGGTGATCTACGGCAACGTCCGCAAGGACGAGGCGGGCGGCGGCTTCTGGCTCTGGGCGGTGATGGACAATCTCACCCGCGGCGGCGCGCTCAATGCGCTCGAGATCGCGAGAATATAGGGTAAAATCTCTCCAGGAGACGTTATGGCCGCCGAGCCGATCCGCAGACTATTTACCACCGCCGAGTACCACGCGATGGCCGAGTCCGGCATCCTGGCGCCAGACGACCGCGTCGAGCTGATCGAGGGAGAGATCTGGCAGATGTCACCGATCGGGCCGCTTCATGTGTCGCGAGTCGCACGGCTGGACCACCTCTTTCAGCGGCGGCTCGCGGAGGGGGACGCGATCGTCTCAGTGCAGGGGGCGATCCACCTCGACGACTTCTCCGAGCCGCAGCCGGATCTCGTCCTCCTGCGCTTCCGCGAGGACTTCTACGCCTCGGCCCTCCCGCCGCCGGAGGACGTGCTGCTCGTGGTGGAGGTCTCCGACACGACGGCCCACTATGACCGGCGGGTCAAGATGGACCTGTACGCCCGCCACGGCATTGCCGAGGCCTGGCTGTGCAATCTCCCGCGGGCCACGGTCGAGGTCTACCGCGATCCCTCTCCCCAAGGCTATGGCCAGATCCTCACCTTCCGTGGCGGCGACCGCCTCTCCCCGCTCGCCTTTCCCGATCTGGTGATCGAGGTCGACGCCATCCTCCGCTGATTCCTGTCTTGCGAAGCCTCTGCGTCTTCTGCGGCTCCAACCCCGGCGCCTCTCCGGCGTACGCGGAGGCCGCGGCCCGTCTCGGCCGGATCGTGGCGGAGCGCGGGATGACCCTGGTCTACGGCGGCGGCCGGGTGGGACTGATGGGCGTGGTGGCCGGCGCCGCGCTCGCCGCCGGGGGGAGGGTGATCGGCGTCATCCCCGAGGCGCTCGCGACGCTTGAGCTCTCTCACGACGGCCTGACTGACCTCCAGGTGGTGGGCTCCATGCACGAGCGCAAGGCGCGGATGTCCGAGCTCGCCGACGGCTTCCTCGCCCTCCCCGGCGGC
>QHVW01000669.1 GCA_003223675.1 Acidobacteriota bacterium | reverse complement strand
GCAAAGAGCGGGCCGAGGCGTCACCCCTGGGCGGGAGCCGCCGCGATCGCGGTGATCGGGGCGGGCCGTGCGGTGACGGCCTGCGGCGCGGGCTTCGGCGTCTTCTGGGCCTCCTCGGCCTTCGCCTTGCGGGCGAGGCTCGACCGCGCCGCGGCCAGCCGGGCGATCGGCACCCGGTAGGGGGAGCAGGAGACGTAGTCGAGGCCCGTCCGCTCGAAGAAGTCGATCGATTGCGGATCGCCGCCGTGCTCGCCGCAGACTCCCAGATGGAGGTCCGGCCGCGTCTCGCGCCCGCGCTCGCAGGCCAGACGGACGAGCTGCCCCACCCCCTCCTCGTCGATCTGCTGGAAGGGGTCGTACGGCAGCACCTTGGAGCTGATGTACTGCGGCAGGAAGCGGCCGGCGTCGTCGCGCGAGTAGCCGTAGGTCATCTGCGTCAGGTCGTTGGTGCCGAAGGAGAAGAAGTCGGCGTGCCGGGCGATCTTGTCGGCCACCAGGGCGGCCCGCGGCACCTCGATCATGGTGCCGATGAGGATCTCCAGCCGCACCCCCTCCTCCTGGAGGATGCGCTCGACGGTGTCCGCGATCATCTGGCGCAGTTGCACGATCTCGGCCTCGGTGCCGACCAGGGGCACCATGATCTCCGGCCGCACCGGCTCCCCCGCCTTGGCGCGGACGGCGGCGGCGCGGACGATCGCCTTGACCTGCATCTCGTAGATCTCGGGGGCGGTGATCCCCAGGCGGCAGCCGCGCAGGCCGAGCATGGGGTTGGCCTCGGCCAGCGCCTCGGCCCGCGCCTTGACGGCGGCGGGGTCGATCCCCATCTGCTCGGCGAGCACGCGCAACGCCTTGTCCTCGTGCGGCAGGAACTCGTGGAGTGGCGGATCGAGCAGCCGGATGGTGACCGGCAGCCCGCCGAGGGCGGCGAAGATCCCCTCGAAGTCCTGCTGCTGCATGGGGAGGAGCCTGGCGAGCGCGGCGTCGCGGGTCTCCGCGTTCTCGGCCAGGATCATCTGCCGCACCCAGGGGATGCGCTCGTCGGCGAAGAACATGTGCTCGGTGCGGCAGAGGCCGATCCCCTGGGCGCCGAGGGCGGCGGCCACCCGGGCGTCGTGCGGGGTGTCGGCGTTGGCGCGGATGCGCAGCCGGCGCTCGGCGTCGGCCCAGTCGAGGAGCCTGGAGAAGCCGCGGGCGGCGGGTGAGGGCTCGCCGCCGTCGAGCAGCACGCGCAGGATCTCGGAGTCGCGGGTGGCGATGGCGCCGGCGATCACCTCGCCGGTGGTGCCGTCGATCGACATCTCGTCCCCCTCGTGGAAGGTGCGGTCGCCCACCTTCACGGTCCCCTCCTCCTCGTCGACGTCGAGGTCCCCGGCGCCGACCACGCACGGCTTGCCGAGGCCGCGGGCGACCACGGCGGCGTGCGAGGTCATGCCGCCGCGGGAGGTCACGATGCCCGCCGAGGCGTGCATGCCGACGATGTCCTCGGGGGAGGTCTCGGCGCGCACCAGCAGCACGGGGCCGGAGGCGGCCATCTCGGCCGCCCGTTCGGCGGTGAGGGCGATCCGTCCGGAGGCGGCGCCCGGACCGGCGGGGAGGCCGTGGGTGAGCAGCTTGCCCGCCGCGATCGCCCGCTGCTTCTCGCCGGCGTCGAGCTCCGGCGCCAGGAGCTGCGCGAGCTGGGAGGGCTCGACGCGCCCGAGCGCCTCGCGCTGGTCGATCACCCCCTCCTCCACCATCTCGACGGCGACGCGCACGGCCGCGGGGCCGGTGCGCTTGCCGGACCGGGTCTGCAGCATGAAGAGCTTGCCGTGCTGGATGGTGAATTCGACGTCCTGCATGTCCCGGTAGTGCTTCTCCAGCTTGTCGCAGATCTCCTGGAGCTGGCGGTGGGCCTCGGGGAAGTCGGCGCCGAGCCCCGCCTTGCCGTCGTTCGCGACGATGGGTTTGGGCGTGCGGATGCCGGCCACCACGTCCTCCCCCTGGGCGTTGATCAGGTACTCGCCGAAGACCTTCTTCTCGCCCGTGGCGGGGTTGCGGGTGAAGGCGACGCCGGTGGCGCAGTCGCTCCCCTGGTTGCCGAAGACCATGGTCTGCACGTTGACGGCGGTGCCGAGGAGGTCCGAGATCTTCTCGATCTTCCGGTACTCGCGGGCGCGCGGGTTGTTCCAGCTCGCGAAGACGGCGCTGATGGAGCCCCAGAGCTGGTCGTGCGGCTTCTGGGGGAACGGCTTGCCGCAGCGCTCGGCGATCAGCCCCTTGAAGG
>QHVW01000668.1 GCA_003223675.1 Acidobacteriota bacterium | reverse complement strand
GAGGATCTGCAGCGAGAAGGGGTATCACCAGGCGCTCGACGCGGCGCGGGAGGCGGGGGTGCCCCTGATCCTCGCCGGCGAGGTCTTCCCCTACGAGGACCACCGGCGCTATTTCCGCGAGGAGATCGCGCCGCGCCTGGGACCGGGAGCCCGCTTCCTGGGCCCCCTGGGGCTCGCGCGCAAGCGGCGGCTGCTGGCGGCGGCGCGCTGCCTGATCGTGCCCAGCCGCGTCGCCGAAACCAGCTCGCTCGTCGCCATGGAGGCGCTGGCCTGCGGTACCCCCGTGGTGGCCTTCCGCGCCGGCGCCCTCCCCGAGATCGTCGAGCACGGTAGGACGGGCTTCCTGGTCGCGGACGTCCCCGAGATGGCCCGGGCCCTCCGGGACGTCGAGACGCTCGCTCCCGCCGTCTGCCGCGAAGAGGCCGAAAGGCGCTTCTCGGCGGAGACGATGATCTCCCGCTATTTCGATCTCTACCGGCAGCTTGGAGCCCCAACTGTACATGTCTGACATAGAAGAAATTACATCCTGGGATGCCCTGGAATCGCTGCACGGCGAGTGGTCGGACCTCTGCGACCGCTCCCCGCGCGTCACCCCGTTCCAGCGCCCCGAGTGGCTGATCCCCTGGGGGCGCGCCTTCCCGCCCGGCGAGCCCTGGGTGCTGGCGGTACAAAGGGAAGGACGGCTGACCGCCCTGGCTCCCCTGCTCGTCTATCCCAACGAGGGGAAACGGACCGTGGCCTTCTGCGGCGGCGGCGTCTCGGACTACTGCGACGTGGTGACCGATCCGGACGGAGAGGACGAGGCCGTCGCCGCCCTGCTGGCCCATCTGGTGGATCGCCGGGACCGCTGGGACGTCGCGGATTTCGAGCCCCTGCCCGGCGACAGCCCGCTCCTGCGGATCTCTCAGGGGACTATCGAGACGCGGGACGTCTGTCCGGGGCTCGATCTGCCGGACCGCGTCGAGGATCTCCACGAGGTCGTCCCCACCCGTCAGCTCGCCAATCTCCGCAAATACCGCCGCAAAGCCGAGAAGCTCGGCGAGCTCCGCCTCCACGGCGACGGCCCCTGGGAAGAGAAGCTGGAGATCCTGCTCCGCTTCTACCTGGCCCGCCGGGGCGAGACGAACGGGGCCACCCTCCGGGCCTTCCACCGTGAGGTCGCGGCCGGCTTCCACGCCCGGGGCGCCCTGGGGCTCCATCTGCTCTGCCTCGACGGCGATCCCCTGGCCGGCCTCTACGGATTCTGGGAACGGGACACCTTCTACTGCTACATGCAGGGCTTCGACGAGCGATGGGCCAAGCTCAGCCCCGGGGCGATGGTGGTGGGAGCGGTCATCGAAGAGGTGATCCGCCAGGGAGCAAAGCGGATCGACTTCCTGCGAGGAAGAGAGCCCTACAAATACTGGTGGGGAGCCACGGACCGGGAGACGTTCCGGCGGACGATTCAGTCCGTCTCGTAGTAGTTCAGCCCCAGGTGGGTGATCTGCTCCTCGCCCCGGAGGTAGCGCAGCGTGTTCTTCAGCTTCATGTGCTGGATGAACAGGTCGTGCTCCGGGTAGAGCTCCGGGAGGGCCATCGGGCTCTTGAAGTAGAAGGAGAGCCACTCCTGGATGCCGTGCATGCCGGCGCGGCGGGCGAGGTCGAGGAAGAGGGCGAGGTCGAGCACCAGCGGCGCGGCCAGGATGCTGTCGCGGCAGAGGAAGTCGATCTTGATCTGCATCGGGTAGCCGAGCCAGCCGAAGATGTCGAGGGCGTCCCACCCCTCCTTGTTGTCGCCGCGGGGGGGGTAGTAGTTGATCCGCACCTGGTGGTGGAACCCCTCGTAGAGCTCCGGGTAGAGGTGCGGCTGGAGGATCTGCTCCAGCACCGAGAGCTTGCTGACCTCCTTGGTCTTGAAGCAGTCGGGGTCGTCCAGCACCTCGCCGTCGCGGTTGCCCAGGATGTTGGTCGAGAACCACCCCTGGAGCCCCAGCATGCGGGCCTTGAGGCCGGGGGCGAGGATGGTCTTCATCAGCGTCTGGCCGGTCTTGAAGTCCTTGCCGCAGAGGGGCACCCGCTTCTTCGCGGCCAGCTCGCGCAGGGCCGGCACGTCGATCGTCAGGTTGGGCGCGCCGTTCGCGAAAGGGATGCCGAGCGACAGGGCCGCGTAGGCGTAGATCATGCTCGACGGGATCTCGTCGTCGTTCCGCTTCAATCCCTCCTCGAAGGCGGCGAGCGACTGGTG
>QHVW01000667.1 GCA_003223675.1 Acidobacteriota bacterium | reverse complement strand
CCCCTCGCGGCCGGAGAGGTGGTGGAGGAGCTTGGCTACCAGCTCCTTGCCCGTGCCGCTCTCCCCCCGCAGCAGCACGCTGACGCCGCGCGGCGCCACCCGCTCGACCACGTCCAGCACGCGGCGCATGGGCGGCGCCAGGGCCACGATCCGGCGCCCCGCCACCTCCTGGGCGAGCCGCCCCTTGAGGGCCTTGTTCTCCTCTTCCAGCCGCTCCCGCTGGGTCTCCAGGCGCTCCACCTGGCGGGCGGCGTCGAGGGCGGCGCCGGCGAGGGCGGTCACCGAATCGAGGAACCGCCGGTCGTCGGGGGTGAAGGAGTGGTCCAGGTCCCCCCGCACCTCCTTGTCGAGCACGGCGACATAGCCCAGGAAGACGCCGCGGTAGGCGAGAGGCGCGGCCAGGAGCTGCTCGTAGGGGCGGCCGGCCAGCTCGCCGCCCGCGCGGACGAGCGTCCGCCCCTCGGTCAGCAGCTCGCGCCAGATCGGAGCCGCCAGGAGGGCGTCCCCCGTAGGCAGGTCGTCCAGCCAGCCGACAGAGGCGACCCCGCGCGCCCCGCCGTAGGCGTCGCGGGTGACCGCCACGGCCGCCGCCGGATCGAGCACGGCGCAGACCCTCTGCAGCAGCTCGTCCACCAGCTCCTGCTCCGGGCGTTGCGCGTGGAGCGCGATCGCCAGATCGTAGAGCGTCTCGAGCTGGAGGATCCGCCGCTTCTCGGCAATGAGGGCGTCGTTGCGCGCCATGGCTCTCATTGTACGACCCTGCCCGGCGGAGGGTTGCGTCTACGCCGGCCCCTCGCAGTAATGCCCGTAGAAGTACCCACAGGTGACGACGGTATTGCCCGACGGCGAGACGATGGTGCAGCTCGCGGTGCCGTGAAGCGTGCAGTACCCGCAGTCGCATTGCGGAGGGAAGGCCAGGGCCGGCAGGGCCAAGGCGAGGGCGGCGAGCAGCAGCAGGAGCAGCAGTTTTTTTCTCATCGTTCCTCCTTGCGGAAAGTGGATGCTTCGCATCCCTACCCTCTGCGGTGCACGACCGCAAAGAAACGAGCCTACGGCCCCGCCACCACCGCCTGCGCCGGCGCGTGCGGGTCCTCCCGCCTGTGCCTGGGCGGATGCGTCAGGCTGTAGCGGAAAGACCGCCAGGCCTCGGCCGGCCGCAGGCTCGCATAGGCGAGGGCCAGGGCCAGCGGCCGCCCGGCGCGGCCGGTGAAGGGGGCGGCGCTCAGGAAGGCCGTGAGCAGGGACCGCAGCAGCCCCGCCCGCACCCGCGAGACCCCCAGGGCCTCCAGAGAGCCCGCCGGCAGCCCGGCGCCGAGCGCTTCTCGCGCCGCCACCAGGGCCGCGTAGACGATCCCCTCGCAATGCCCCTCGCGCGCCAGGGCCCCCAGCCTAAGCCAGTCGATCGCCTCCCCAATCTTCTCTCCTCTTTGCAGGGTCTCCGCCACATCGAACAGCCCCTTGAGGCGGAAGCGCTTGCGGCAGCAGTTGACGGCGAGGGAGATCAGCAGGTCCTCGGGGGACATCATCCAGACCGGCACACCGCGGAAACGGACCGGCCGCGCCTCGCGCCAGATGCGGGGGAAGTCGACCGGCAGCACGCCGTTCATGGTGACGTCGTGGTGGGTCTCGAGGTCGCACTCGACGCCGTTCGAATAGAGGGCCCAGCGGACCTTCTTCTCCTCTCCCTTCCCCTTCTCCCAGCCCGGCCCGGGACGGAGCACGAGGTCGATGTCCTGCGAGGTCACCACCCAGGGCTCGGCGTAGACGGCGAGCGTGAGCGCCGTCCCCTTGAGCAGCATGGCCTCCAGCTCGACCTCCAGCAGGCGGGCGAGGCCGGCCGCCAAGCGGTCGGCGTCCCGCTCGCGGACGGCCGCGTTCTCGAGGACGGCGAGCTCGCAGCGGGCCGCCAGCTCCTCGGGAAGGCCGGCGTCGCACTGCCGAAGATTGGCTCCCACGATGGGGAGCACCCCCTGCCGCTCCGCGGCCGCGGCCAGGCGGTCCCAGCGCACGGCCCCGCCGCGGCAGAGGTCCTCGACCACCTGGCGGTGCTCCGGGAGGAATTCCTGCCGGGCGCAGAGGCAGAGGAGGCAGTCCTCGCGGGTCACGGCAGCAGGTCCTCCACGACCCGCACCGCCTCCTCCAGGTCGGTGCCGGTGGCCAGGCGGTAACAGTCGCTCGCCGCCACCAAATCCGCCAGGGTGTCCAGGTGGGCCTGGGAGGAACGGGGCTCGGTCAGCAGCACGTTGGGGGCGAGCTCGAGCAGGGCCTCGCCCGGGCTCAAGGGGGTGAGCTCGCTGTGCCGCACGCCCGCCACCCGGGGGAAGACCAGCACCGCCGGCGCGCACTCCCAGACCACCGGCGTCCCATAGGCCCGCTCCACCCGGAGCTGCCGCTTGCGCCACCCCGCCAGCCGCGGGCCGCCGAGCTCGGAAGCGAGATCGGGGAAGAGCGCCACGGTCTGCTCGGTGAGATCGAATTCGTCTGGAAAGGCGAGGACGCGCGGCCCCTCTCCGGGCCGGCGGGCGAGGAAGAGGGTGTCGTCCCCCAGGAAGCCGAAGCCCGCCCGCGCCAGCGCCAGGGCGAGGGTCGACTTCCCCGCGCCGCTGGTGCCGGGCAGGAGCAGCGCCTTCCCTCCCCGGCAGACGCCCCCGGCGTGGAGGCCGTAGAGGCCGCGGCGCTTCAGCAGCTCCACCAGCGGGAGGGTGAAGAGCGGATGGGAGAGGGACCACAGGTCCTCCTCCTCCAGCCCCGCCGCCGAGGCGCACGCGCGGCCGCTTCCGGGCTCACAGAGCACCCGCAGGCGAGGGCCGTAGCCGATGAACAGCCGATCGGCCACGTCGTCGTAGACTACCTCGCCGAGGGGCGGATCGTAGACCGGCCGCGCC
>QHVW01000666.1 GCA_003223675.1 Acidobacteriota bacterium | reverse complement strand
CTATATAAGATTGCAAGACGCGTGATGCGCCTTCCGCAAAAAACAAAGGAGAAGAATCATGATGGAACTTTGGACAGTGATAGGTCGTATTCTTCTAGACAAGAGCTTTCACGAAGAAATATTCCAGGTGGCAAAACCCCTGGCCTTTTTCGAAGATTTAAAAGATTTGCGTAAGGTTCTTCGCATTAAGTATCATCGGGCTCTCAGTCGATGGGAGATCATGATCATCAATGAATATTTGACCCAAAATAATATCGATATAAGTAATCCTGTAATACTTTCGAAGCCCGATGACGATAAAGCGGTGGGGCCCATCCGAAATGGATGGAAGGGTGGTTCGCTGAGTTTCCCGGATGATGCTCAGCTCTGTGCGGTAGTAGGGCTATGTTCCATGGATATTGAATACAGAAAGGAGCTGTATGCAGTTACAAATCCTACGAGTACAAAGATGCTAGAGAGCTTCTTGACTAATCTCGCCGCCGAGACCCCAATTTTTGCCCTGAGCGCCTTACAGCTCATCAACCTAAATAACTTTATGAGATATACTGATTCATCGGGGTTGACAATGGTTGAGCTTCTATACGATTATCATATTCAAAAGTGGATCCAGCCGCTCGTCTACCCGTGTAACGGAGGATACACTGAGACCCTAGGCACTAATTACGTCTATTTTGCGCAATCAGCGCTCGTGCGGGTTTCTGAGCTCGAGTCTGATGGGAAACTTATGTTGCACCACCACGGAGTTCTATTCCCCGTATAAGGCTGCAATGGGCGGAGGTTAGAAACCTGGGGATGAAAGCATTTTCTGATCCTCCGCCCCCGCATACCGCATCGCCACCTCCCCCCCCTCCGCGTCCACCGTCGCCGTCCCGCCGTTCTCCAGAGCTCCGAAGAGGAGCTCGTCGGTGAGCGGGCGCTTCACCTTCTCCTCGATCACCCGGCCGAGCGGCCGGGCGCCGAAGGTGGGATCGAAGCCTTTCTCGGCGAGGAGCTTGCGGGCGGCGTCGGTGATCTCCACTTTGACGCTCTTCTCGGCGAGCTGGGTGGAGAGCTCGCGGATGAATTTGTCCACGATGCGCTCCATCACCTGCGGCGAGAGCGCATTGAACTTCAGGCGCGCGTCCAGGCGGTTGCGGAACTCGGGGCTGAAGAGACGCTCGATGGCCTTGTCGGCGTCAGTGTCTTTGGGCAGGCGCAGGGGCAGGCCCTCGCCGTGGTCCCCGTGGTCGGCGAAGCCCAGCGCGCGGGCGGCCATCTCGCGGGCTCCCACGTTCGAGGTCATCAGCAGGATGACGTGCCGGAAGTCGGTCGGCTTGCCGTTGGTGTCGGTGAGGGTGCCGTGGTCCATCACCTGGAGGAGGATGTTGAAGATGTCCGGATGGGCTTTCTCGATTTCATCGAGAAGAAGCACGGCGTGCGGGTTCTTCGCCACCGCCTCGGTGAGCAGGCCACCGCGGTCGTAGCCGACGTAGCCGGGCGGAGCGCCCACCAGCCGGGAGACCGTGTGCGCCTCCATGTATTCGCTCATGTCGAAGCGCAGGAAGGAGATCCCCAGCACCTCGGCCAGACGCTTGGCGACCTCGGTCTTGCCCACGCCGGTGGGGCCGGTCAGCAGGAAGGCCCCCACCGGCTTCTGCGGATCGCGCAGGCCGGCGCGCGAGACCTTGATCGCCGAGACCAGCCTTTCGATCGCCTCGTCCTGGCCGAAGACCTGCGCCCTGAGCTCCTCCTCCAGCTTGCGGAGCTGCTCCTTGTCGTTCCCCTTCACCCGGCGCGGCGGCACCTGGGCCATGATGGCGAGCACCTCTTCGAGGTCCGCCTCGGTGACCTCGCGGGTCTCGGTCGTTCCGCCGGTGGCGCGCAGGGCCACGGCGGCGCCGGCCTCGTCGAGCAGGTCGATGGCCTTGTCGGGGAGCTTGCGGTCCTTCAGATAGCGCTCGGCGAGCAGGGCGGCGCTCCCGATGGCCTCCTCGGTGTAGGTGACGCCGTGGTGCTTCTCGTAGCGGTCCCGGAGGCCGAGGAGGATCTGGGTGGTCTCCTCGGCGGAGGGCTCGGTCACCTCCACTTTCTGGAAGCGGCGGGCGAGCGCCTGGTCGCTGGTGAAGGTCTGGCGGTACTCCTCCCAGGTGGTGGCGCCGATGCAGCGCAGGGAGCCGTCCTGGAGGGCGGGCTTGAGCAGGTTCGAGGCGTCCATGGTGCCGCGGCCGGCGCTGCCGGCGCCCACCACGGTGTGGATCTCGTCGATGAAGAGCACCGGGCTCGCCTGCTCGGCGAGGGCGGCCAGCACCGCCTTGAGCCGGTTCTCGAAGTCGCCGCGGTAGCGGGTGCCGGCGATCAGCGCGCCCATGTCGAGCCGGAAAACCTTGGTGTCGCGGAACGCCTCGGGGACGTCGCCGTTGGCGATGCGCAGCGCCAGGCCCTCGACCAGGGCGGTCTTGCCGACCCCGGGGTCCCCCACGTAGATCGGGTTGTTCTTCCGCCGCCGTTGGAGGATGTGGAGGGTGCGCAGGATCTCCTTGTCGCGGCCGTTCAGCGGATCGATGCCGGCACGGCGAGCGAGGTCGGTGAGGTCCTGGGTGAAGGCCTTGAGGGGATCGCCCTGCGGGGCGCCGCCGCGCCGGCCCGTCTCCTCGTCCTCGTCGTCCTCCTCGTCGCCGGCCGGCTGGGCGGAGCCTCTGCCGCCGGTGAAGTAGGGGGGATCGAGGCGGGAGACGCCGTGGGCGATGTAGCTCACCACGTCGAGCCGAGTGATCCCCTCGCCCTCCAGCACCTGGATGGCGTAGGAGTCCCCCTCGTCGAAT
>QHVW01000665.1 GCA_003223675.1 Acidobacteriota bacterium | reverse complement strand
TCGGTCAAGAGCTGCGCCATGCTGGCCGTCGAGGCCGACGGCCGGGCGGTGACCACCATCGAGGGGCTGGCGCGCAACGGTGACCTGCACCCGATGCAGACGGCCTTCCACACCTGCCACGGGCTCCAGTGCGGCTTCTGCACCCCCGGCATGGTGATGCGCGCTACCGAGCTCGTGCAGCGCAACCCCAACCTGACCGAGGAGGAGGTGCGGCACGGCCTGGAGGGGAACCTCTGCCGCTGCACCGGCTATCACAACATCGTCAAGGCCGTGCTCACGGCCGCCGAGACGATGCGCGGAGGTGCCCAATGAGCGATCAGGGCATGGGCGCTTCCGTCCTGCGCAAGGAGGACCGCCGCTTCCTCATGGGCAAGGGGCGGTATACCGACGACGTCACGCTGCCGGAGCAGACCCATGCCGTGTTCGTGCGCTCGCCGCACGCCCACGCCAAGATCCGCTCGATCGACGCCAGCCAGGCCCTCGCGGCGCCGGGCGTGCTCGCCGTGCTGACCGGCGAGGACGCGGCCGCCGACGACCTCGGCGGCATCCCGTGCGGCTGGGTGATCACCAACAAGGACGGCTCGAAGATGGTCGCGCCGCCCCATCCGGCCCTGGTGAAGGGGACGGCCCGCCACACCGGCGATCCGGTCGCCATGGTGATCGCCGAGACCCGGGCCCAGGCCAAGGACGCGGCGCTGCTCGTCCAGGTCGACTACGAGCCGCGGCCGGCCGTCGCCCACCTGAATGCCGCGGTGGCGGAGGGCGCCCCCAAAGTCTGGGACGAGGAGCCCGGCAACGTCTGCTTCGACTGGCATCTGGGCGACGCCGCGGCCACCGAGGCCGAATTCGCGCACGCCTCCCGGGTGATCTCGCTCGACCTGACCAACAACCGGGTCGCTCCCAACGCCATCGAGCCGCGCGCCGCCAACGGCTCCTACGACAGCGTCGAGGACCGCTACACGCTCTACACCACGTCGCAGAACCCCCACCTGACCCGCCTGCTGCTCGGCGCCTTCACCCTCAAGGTGCCGGAGCACAAGCTGCGGGTGGTGGCGCCGGACGTGGGCGGCGGCTTCGGCTCGAAGATCTTCCATTACGCGGAAGAGCTGCTGGTCCTCTGGGCCTCCAAGCGGATCGGCGGCCGTCCGGTGAAGTGGACCTCCGACCGCAGCGAGGCCTTCCTCTCCGACGCCCACGGCCGCGACCACGTGACCCATGCCGAGCTGGCCGTCGGCAACGACGGCAAATTCCGCGGCCTGCGCGTGCGCACGCTGGCCAACATGGGGGCCTATCTCTCGACCTTCGCGCCGGCCATCCCGACCTACCTCCACGCCACGCTGCTCTCCGGGCCGTACGTCATCCCCGCCATCTATGCGGAGGTGAAGGCGATCTTCACCCACACCGTGCCGATCGACGCGGTGCGCGGCGCCGGCCGGCCGGAAGCGACTTACCTGCTGGAGCGGCTGGTGGACAAGGCCGCCCGCGAGTTGGGGATCGACCGCGTGGAGATCCGGCGGCGGAACCTGATCCAGCCGGACCAGTTCCCCTATCAGACGCCGGTCGCCCTGCAGTACGACGTCGGCGACTATCCCGCCACGCTGGAGATGGCGCTCCAGTCGATCGACTATGACAAGTACCCGCAGCGCAAGGCCGAGTCGGAGAAGCGCGGCAAGCTGCGCGGCTTCGGCATCTCGACCTACATCGAGGCGTGCGGCATCGCGCCGTCCGCCCTGGTGGGTGCCCTCGGCGCCGGCGCCGGCCTCTACGAGGCGGCCACGGTGCGCGTCCACCCGACCGGGAGCGTCACCGTGTTCACCGGCAGCCACAGCCACGGGCAGGGGCACGAGACCACCTTCGCCCAACTCGTCAACGAGCGGCTGGGCATCCCGATCGAGAACATCGAGGTCGTCCACGGCGACACCGACCGCATCCCGTTCGGCATGGGGACCTACGGCTCGCGCTCCGCGGCGGTCGGCGGCTCGGCCATCTACAAGGCGATCGACAAGATCGTGGACAAGGGGAAGAAGATCGCCGCCCATCTCCTGGAGGCGAGCGTGGCCGACATCGAATTCGCGGACGGCAAGTACCGCGTGGCCGGCACCGATCGGGAGAAGACGTTCGGCGAGATCGCCTTCACCGCCTACGTGCCGCACAACTATCCCATCGAGACGGTGGAGCCGGGGCTCGAAGACTCGGCCTTCTACGATCCCAAGAACTTCACCTTCCCCGGCGGCTGCCATCTGGTGGAGGTGGAGGTCGATCCGGAGACCGGCGTCGTCGAGGTGGTGGACGTCGCCATCG
>QHVW01000664.1 GCA_003223675.1 Acidobacteriota bacterium | reverse complement strand
TGACGCCTACGGAGACGCAGCCCATCACGCCGCCCACGCCGACATTCGTGATCTTCACCACGTTGTTGCCGAGGTTGTTCACGGTCCAGGTCGTGTCCAGGCTGCCGGGCTGGCCCTGAATGATGCCGGCTCCAATATTGGCGGTGGCCATGCTAGCGATGTTGCCGTTGCTGCGGTTGCCTATGATGTATGTGCCGTCTGGGATGAGATCGGTCACCGGGCCCCCGGCGGCCGGCGTGCCCACCAGGAGGTACATGTCACACGGGTTCAGGGTGAGCGTGTACGACGATACATTGCTCAGTGTCGCAATCGGCGTGGTGCCGATCTCGACATCGTAGACCTTTACGGTCGCAAAGGTTTGGCCAAACGTAATCGTGTCGGTCACTCTCGTCTGGCTCGTCTGCGTGCCGTCCATCAGCACTTCGTGCCAGTCGGCGATCACATACTCGCCGGTGGGCTTCTGCATCAGCAGGTGCGCGGCTGTGGTCGTATTGGAGTACGTCACGTTGAGCGAGCCGGGCGTGAAGGTCGGCGGCTGGCCGGGGCCGTAAGTGCCGCTGGTAGACGCCAGGATCGTCGTCATGTTGTGATAGTACGTCGCCATCGGATTAGGATTGGTGTCGGTGCTGTCATAGAAGCCGTAGGTGTCATCATCCTGCAGGCCATACACGAGGTAGCCGACATCGCCGGCGGCCGCGCTGTCGAACGCGCCGACCACCGTCATGGCGCCAGCTACCGTGGGTAAGTAGTTGATACCTTGACCGGTATTCTTATAGATACCTGCTTCGGTATGGGCGACGGGTTTGCCGGGCGTGGTTAACAGGGCGTTAGCTCGCATGATGTTAAGAACCGTCAATTCCGTCTGGCTGCCGTTGCTGATATACGTGTGCGCACTACCGATATCGGCGCCGCCGGGCGTGTAGTTCTGATTAATGCCGGTGTTGCTTGGGTTGTAATCGCCCTGCCAATTGTTCGTGCTTGTCCAGCCGGCGCCGAAGTCCATCTGGTTCACCTTGACATTGCGGCCTGCCGAGTGCGCCCAGGTGTAAAGCTGCCCCTGTACGAGTGCAGAATCCGGCAGAGTGGCATAGGGCGGATAGACATGGTTCGTACCCACGCCTTGCGGGTAATCGGCGTCTTCCTCATTCGGGCCGCCGAGCACATAGACAAGGCCCGACCCGTAGGTCGTATAAATCGATTCTGCATAGCTGAGGTCGTTGCGCTGGTCG
>QHVW01000663.1 GCA_003223675.1 Acidobacteriota bacterium | reverse complement strand
GCGGGGCGCCGGAGAGGGCGTCACGCAGGATCACGGCCATCGCCTTGGCCGAGATCCCCTGGGGGTTCTCGACGGCGAAGTGGAAGTCGAGGGTGCCGTCCGGCCGCTCCTCGGTGAAGACGAAGGCCTCCGACTCGCAGGCCGGGACCCGGTGCTCCTCGCCGAAGGGCCGCCGCGCGATCCGCGGCGGCACCTCCTCGAAGCGGCCGGCGAGGTCGATCAGGAGCTGGATCCGTTCGTTGCGGTCGGGGACCATCTCGAGCGTCTCCAGCGTGTCGGTCAGCTTTTCCGGTACTGCCATGCCAGCTCTCCCGGGACGGGCTCAGCGCTCGATGGGGACACCCACCAGGTTCCCCCACTCCGTCCAGCTCCCATCATAGTTGCGGACCTTGTCGAAGCCCAGGAGGTTGGTGAGCACGAACCAGGTGTGGCTGCTGCGCTCGCCGATGCGGCAGTAGACGATGACGTCGTCCCCCGGCTTGATCTTGGCGTCGTTCGCGTAGAGGGAGCGCAGCTCGTCCCCCGTCTTGAAGGTGCCGTCGTCGGGGTTGATCGCCTTGGCCCAGGGGACGCTCGCCGCCCCGGGGATGTGGCCGCCGCGCAACGCCCCCTCGTTCGGGTACTCCGGCATGTGGAGCTTCTTGCCGGTGTACTCGTCGGGGCTGCGCACGTCGACCAGCGGCTTCTTCGCCTCGAGGTGCTCCAGCACCTGGTCGCGGAAGGCGCGGATCTTCTTGTCGTCCCGCTCGGAAGCCCGGTACTCGCTCGCTGGATAGCTCGGCACCTCCTTGGTCAGCGGCCGCCCCTCCTTCTCCCACTTGATCCGCCCGCCGTCCATGATCTTCGCCTTGTCGTGCCCGAAAAGCTGGAACACCCAGTAGGCGTAGGTGGCCCACCAGTTGTTGCGGTCGCCGTAGAAGACGACCGTGGTGTCCTGGCTCACCCCGATACGCCGCATCAGCGCCTCGAACCCCTCGCGCCCGAGATAGTCGCGCCGCAACGGATCGTTCAGGTCGCGCGTCCAGTCCACCTCGACGGCGCCCGGGATGTGCCCGGACGGGTAGAGGAGGGGGTCCTCGTTCGACTCGATGATCCGGATCGACGGATCCTGCAGATGGCTGGCGACCCAGTCGGTCGAGACCAGCACCTCGGGACGAGCATAACCACGGCTTTCAATTTCGCTCACGTCGGTCTCCTTTCGCCCCCGCGTGCCACAAGGGCTCCTGTATTTGTGACCAATCGTATCACCATAGTCTCTGGTCGCCAACGAGGCTCTCCGCTCTTCCGGACGGGAGGCCCCCCGGGCTACACTTCAGTGGTTTCTCGTACCTTGTATATATATACCGGGTTGCGAATAACCTGGCATACCGAAAGGCGAAGCCTGAAACGGCTCCCGCCGGGGATGGCTCCGCCTTTGGAAGGAGATCTATGTTCAGCCGTAAGTATCGTTGTACGCTCGTCTTGTCCCTCGCGCTCTCCGCCGGGGCCCTGGCGCTCCCGCCGGCGGAGGCGGCTCCGAGCCGGAGTGCCTCCCTGAATGCCGGCTCAGCCGTCCAAACGGACCTCTTCATGCGTAGCTTGATTGAGACGGTGAAGAACCTTTGGGGGCTGCTCAAGGACGCACCTCCCGGGCCCCCTCCGGGGAATGACCCGCACAGGCCCAACAATCAGGAGGGATCGGGCATGTGCCCGGTCGGCAATCCTCCTCACCCGAGGCCTTGATCGCCGGCCGGGCAGGAAGCCCGGAACCGGGTTCGGTGTTGTGAAGACCATGGAGGACGCTGGAGACGATGCCGCATCCTGATCGCGAGACCCTGGTGCAGTATCTGAAGGGCACGTTGCCGGACGGCGCGAGCCGCGCTCTCCAGCGTCATCTCTTCCTGTGCCCCACCTGCGAGGAACGCCTGATCGCGCTGGCGCCGGGCCCCTCCCCATCCCTTTCGACCGCTCCTCCGGAGGAGGATTACCAGGATCTGATCCGGCGCCTGCTCGACAGCCAGCGCGCGGAGGTCGCCGCGATCCGCCACGGCCTTGCCGACGAGCGGGCCGCGGCCCCCGGGCTCTGGCGGGAGATCGCGCCCGAGCCCCAGGTGCGGCGCCGCCGGCGGGTGCTGGACGAGCCCCGGTTCCAGACCTGGGGCTTTTTCGAGCTGCTGATCGACCGGGCCTACACGGCCATCCAGGAGGACGCGCGCGCGGCCGAGGATCTGCTGCGGCTGGCGGTCGACCTGGCCGGGCGGCTCAGCCCCGCTTACGGCTCCGGCGCGGGGGAGACGGCCCAGGCCCGGGCGTGGATCTGGCTCGCCAACATC
>QHVW01000662.1 GCA_003223675.1 Acidobacteriota bacterium | reverse complement strand
GAGCACGGGCTTATCGGGGCCGACCTGGCCTTCGACATCGATTGGGAGGCCTTCGCCCGCCGCATCGATCCGCCGATGGTCGCCGGGGTGGTCCACCTCTCCGAGCCCCCCTCGCGGAGCCGCCCCTGGGCCGATCTCGCGAGCGCCTTCTCCAAGGGCCGGCCGGCGGCGCTGCATTCTGCGGTCACCGCCGTCGCGGCGCTCGCCGCCCAGCGGTCCGGGGAGGAGGGAGCGGCCGAGAGCGTCCCCTACGTGCTGCACGGCGTGGTCGAGGGGCAGGGCGCGGTCGCCGCCTTCCAGGTGGCCGCCACCACCTGGCTGGTGGTGCTCTTTCCTAAAACCCAATCGCACCTGCCGCTGATCCCCGTGCTGCTCTCGGCGGTGATGCTGGTCGCCTTGCTCTGGGGGTTCGAGCTCAACCGCCGCCGGGCCGAGCGGGCGCAGGAGAAGGCCGAGGCGGCGTTCCAGGAGAAACAGAACCTGCTCAGCACCATGCAGGTGCCGCTGGTGGTGGTGGACCCCAACACGGACGAGGTCGTCTTCGGCAATCAGGCCGCCGAGAAGCTCGGCGTGCGGGCCGGCGCGCGGATCGGCGACATGGTCTCCCCCGACCCCAAAGCGCGCGACCACTACGAGCGCATGCAGGTGGCCAAACCCGAGCCGCGGCGGGCCTACGGCGTCCCGGTGCGGGTGCGGGGGGAGGACGGCCGGGAGGAGGAACGATACGCGATCGTCCGCTCGGTGGCGGTCACCGCGCCGATCGAGGCTCTGCACGCGGACGAGCGCCACCGTCTGGGCATCCTCTTCCTCGTGGAGCCCGAGGCGGACCTCGCCCTGCTCACCGAGGAGCTGGCGGACGAGACCCGGCAGGACGAGCGGCGCAAGCTCGCCGGCCTCCTCTCGCATGGAGTGGACACCCTGATCCGCGTGCTCGCCTTCAGCCTGCGGGCCCGCGGCGGCGCGGCGTCCAGCCCGGAGCTGGTCTCCTGGCTGGCCGAGTACGTCGATCGCCGGCTGCGCACCACGGCCTGGCTGCTCGACCACTGGGAGGCCGAGCCCCCGCTGCCGCCGGACAGCTCGATCGAGGCGCCGCAGGCCCGGGCCACCCTCGAGCGGCTGGCGGGGGTCTTCGCCCTCGCCGCCAATGCTCCCGATGCCGCCGATCTGCGCGCCCGCCTCCACTGGGACAACGGCGTGCTCTCGGAGCGGCCCTCCCACCAAGCGCCGGTCTTCGCCACGGAGATCGACTGGCCGGAGGATTACTGGCTCTCCTGCCCGGTGCGCGGCGGCTTCGGCTTCTTCCTGGGCGAGGTGCTGATCAACGCCATCCGCCACGGCCGGCCGGGCTCGACGCCGGAGCTGCGCATCACCCTCGACCGCGTGCGCCGGGAGCTCCGCTGCGAAGTCGAGAACGAGCTCCAGGCCGAGCCGCATGAGCGGGAGGGGGAAACCTACGGGGGAATCAGCATCCTGCGCCAGCTCGCCCGTCTCTTCGAATGGCAGGACCTCCGGTTCGAAAAGCGGGAGCGGACGTACGCCGTCTCCTGGCGGGTACCAGTGAGCGCCTCACTCCCCCAACCCCCTCTCTCCCAGCCCTCCACCCACCCTACCGGGGAGAGAGGGGGCTTGAACAATAAATTTTGCTGTCTTTCTCCCTCCTCTCCCCGGAAGGGCGGGCGGAGGGCTGGGAGAGGAGGGTCGGGGAGGTGAGGGGCAAGAAATGCTACTCTTCCCCCCAGCGATGAAGAGCCGCACCCTTCACGCCGCCGCGCTCGCGGTCGCCCTCTGGACCGCCGCCGTCCCGGCCCGCGCGCTGCCTTCGCCGAAGGACTCGTGGATCGAGGTCCATACGGCGAGCTTCACCCTGTTCAGCGAGGCCGGGGAACGGAAAACGCGGGAGATCGGCGAGGATCTCGAACGGCTGCGCGACGCCCTCTCCCAACTCGCCCCAGGGCTGACGCTGAGCTCGCCCATCCCCAACTACATCTATGTCTTCCGGAGCGCCTCGTCGTTCCGGTCCTATCAGCGGATCTACAACGGCAAGCCGCTCGAATCCGACGGCTATTTCCTCACCCAGCAGCTCGCCAATTACGTGGCGATCAACGGCAACCAGCACGGGGACGAGAGGGCCATCATCTATCACGAGTACCTGCACTACCTGCTGCACAACAACTTCGCGGCCCTCCCCCTCTGGCTGAACGAGGGGCTCGCGGAGTACTACAGCACCTTCCAGAGCGACCGTAAGGAGGCCCGCATCGGCCTGCCCGTTCCCGAGCACGTCTTCTGGCTGCGGCAGCACACGTTCATCCCCCTCACCACCCTGTTCGCGGTGACCGAAAAGTCGCCGGAGTACAACGAGGCCGACCGGCGCGGCTCGTTCTACGCCGAGTCGTGGGCCCTGGTCCACTACCTGATCTCCGGCAATCCGGAGCGCCGGCGACAGGCTTCGGAGTACCTCCGGCTGGTCCAGGCCGGCACCCCGCCGGACCAGATCTTCGCCAAGGCGTTCGGCACCGATCCCGCCACGCTGGAGCACGAGCTCCGCGTCTACATCCAGAAGAAGCTGTTCGATTACACCCGCGTTCCCATCCAGGCGGGGGCCAACCTCAGCGTGGACGTGAAGCCGATGGCCCGCGCCGACGTGCTCTACCGCCTGGGAGATCTGCTGGCCAATCTGCGCGACGATCACGCGCCCGACGCCGCGGAGCATTTCCGCGCGGCCCTGGCCCTCCAGCCGGATCACGGCCCGGCGCTCGCCGGCCTCGGCGTGCTCGCCGAGCGGGCCGGACGGACGGACGAGGCGCGCTCGGACTATGAGAAAGCCGCGAAGCTCGCGCCGGACGACATCCGCGTGCAGTACCTCTACGCGAACAACCAGATCGACGATCCCGGCCCCGACTCGCTCCGGAAGGCACGCGCCGCGCTGAGCCGGGCCGTGGCGCTGCGTCCCGACTTCGGCGAGGCCTGGGCGCGGCTCGGCTACACCTATCAGATCGAGGAGAGGCTGCCGCCGGAGGCTGTCCAGGCCCTGGAGACGGCCCACCGCCTGCTCCCTTCCCGCATGGACGTGGCCCACAACCTCTCCCTCGCCTACGCGCGCACCGGCCAGACGGCCAAGGCCGAGGAGCTCATCGAGCGCGTGCTGGTCCCCCGGGCGACCCCCGAGGAGATCGCGAGCGCCCGCGAGGCGCTGATCGACGAGGAGCACCGCCGCGCCGAGGAGCTCGTCGACGCCCAGAAGCTCACCGAGGCCCTGACCCTGCTCGAAGCGGTGAAGGCCAAGACCAGCCGGCCTGAACGGCGGGACGAGATCGAGCGGCAGATCCAGGAGATCCGGCACACTCTCAGCTTCAACGCCTTCGTCGCGAGCTACAACCAGGCGGTGGAGCTGGCCAACCGTGGGAAGGTCCAGGAGGCGGTCGCCATCCTGGAAACGCTGCTCCAGACCACCCAGGACCCGGTGCAGGTCGAACGGGCCCGGTCGCTGCTGGAACGGCTCAAGCCGGTGCGGAAGAAGAAGGGGGTACGCTGACACACCCCTGACGCCTCTGACACTTCCGTCACCCTCTGACAAAGCCGTCAGGCAATCCCCCTCCAAATCGTAAACCACTCATTACAAAACCCTTCCACAATTCACCACCCCTGGCACGACCCCTGCTATATGGAAAGGACATTGACGTGCCCTCCAAGCAGCTCCTCGGTGGTATCCCCCACGAGGAGCCTTTTTTTGTCCCTTGCACGGATCGGCGGCCCGTGGAGTACACTGGGTTGAATGTCGGATTCCACGTCCGGATTCACGGTTGAGCAACCGGTCTGGGACGACCTGTCCCCCAGTGGCGAACGGCGCAGGCGTGCGCGGGTCCGCCATGCCGCGCTGACGATCCTCTACCACCCCGACGTCCGGCGGGCCGGCGAGCGGGCGATCCTCGGCGGGCTGGCCCCCGGCCGGCCAGTGCCGCTCTCCCGGC
>QHVW01000661.1:2772-8307 GCA_003223675.1 Acidobacteriota bacterium | reverse complement strand
AGGTACATCAGGAACGTCTCGCGGAAGACGGCGAAGTCTTCCCACGCGGCCGGGTCGATCGCAGGGGGGACGGCGGCCACCTGGGGGCCGTCCTGTTGAGTCGAGGGCTCCGGCCGGGGTGGTACGGCCGGCGGGGCTGGAGGCGCCGGGGGATCGGCCGGCGGATCGGAGGGCGGTGCCGCGTACAGCGACGGCGGGAGAGGGGGAGGGGTGGGGATAGAATGTGCGGTTAGCTCGGGCATGGACTGGCTCCTTGCTCGGGTCAGGTCCGGCGGACGTGTGTCACCACCCCGCCGGGCCGTCTGTTGGTCCGCTCCCTCGCGGGAGACGGGGTTGAAATCCGGCGCCACGCGGCGCCGGTCGTCTTTCTGGGGGGAGGTCGATCCGAGGAAGACACGGGCGGCCCGGGGAGCCTCAGCGGAGGCGATCCCGTAAGGGCCGTATTGTGTGCCTATTGTGTGGCGCGGCTTCCGGCGGAGAGACGAATCGCCGTAAGTCTCTGATTCTAAATGGTATCCCCAACGGGATTCGAACCCGTGTTGCCGCCTTGAAAGGGCAGTGTCCTAGTCCACTAGACGATGGGGACCTGCAGGTGTGATTGCCGCGGGCGCGGCGAATCCGGCGACAATGTACCACAGGAGGGACGCCATGACGATCATGACCCAGGAGGAGGGACGCCGGGGCGGGCAGCTCCGGCAGGCCCTGCGGCTCGAATGGCTGACCGTGGGGTGGAACTTCGTCGAGGGGCTGGTCGGCGTCTCCGCAGCCGTTACGGCGGGGAGCGTGGCCCTCCTCGGGTTCGGGATCGACAGCTTCGTCGAGAGCGCCTCGGGGGCCGTGCTGGTCTGGCGGCTCAAGGCCGAACGGACTGGCATGGCCCCGGCGGAGATCGAGCGGCTCGACCATCGGGCCCGTCGTCTCGTGGGCGTCTCGCTCTATCTCCTGGCGGCCTACGTGGCGATCGACGCGGCGCTCTCGCTCTGGCGACGCGAGCGGCCATCCACCAGCCTGGTGGGGGTCGCCCTCACGGTGGTCTCGCTGTTTGTCATGATCTGGCTCGCCCGCGCCAAGCGGCGGGCCGCCGCCGATCTGGGCAGCCGGGCGTTGGAGGCCGACGCTTTCCAGACTACCGCCTGCTGGTGGCTCTCCCTGATCACCCTGGCCGGGATCGGCCTCAATGCGGCGCTCGGCTGGTGGTGGGCCGACCCCGTCGCGGCCCTGGGGATGACCCCGCTGCTGGTCCGCGAGGGGCTGGAGGCTTGGCGGGGCGAGGATTGCTGCCGGGATGGCTAGGACGTATCATCCCCCGGCGGCGGTGGAGTCCGCCTTCAACCGCCTCTCCTCCCGGAGCGGCCAATGACTCCTACCTGATTTGCGAGGCTGTGCCCGAGGAGGAGTCTGGTGCGCATTCTGTGGATCTGCATCGCCGGTGCCGTCGGGACGGGCGCCCGTTATCTCCTAGGGGATTGGATCCTCCGGCTCACCGGTCCCTCGTTCCCCTGGAGCACCCTGGTCATCAACGCTCTCGGATCGTTCCTGATCGGGGCGATCATGCAGGTGGCCCTCACGGTCGAGGGGTTCAACCCGACGCTCCGGGTGGCTCTCACGACCGGCCTGATGGGTGGATTCACCACCTACTCGACCTTCAACTACGAGACGCTGGGGTATTTCGAAAACGGCGCGCTCTGGCTCGGCAGCCTGAACATCGGCGGCACCGTGGTCTGCTGTCTGGTCGCCGGGAGGCTCGGCGTGCTCGCCGGCCGCTGGCTCGTGGGGGGGTGAGCAACATCCCTTGGGGCGGCCCCGGAGGACCGCCCCGTGGAGGTCGATCCGATCAGTGATGGCCGCCGCCGTCTCCGGTCGAGATCCGGATCGCGATCGCGGCCAGGGTGGTGTGATCGTAGAGCGCCTGCGCCCGGGCGCCCACCTGGATGTCCGCCGCGGTGCCGGGCTTGTCGTTGACCATGATCACGGTGGTGGAGCTGAGGGTGAGGGTCACCGCGCTGCCTCCCTCTTGAGGGGTGATGGTCACCGACGTCGACGTGGCCGCCGTGACGTGCCCCTCGACCTCGGCGGGCTCGGTCTCAGTCTCACTCTCGACCGCGACCTTGGAGGCGACCTTCGTGGTGGCGTCATAGAGGGCCTCGGCCTTGTCGCCGACCTTGATGTCCGCGGCGGCGCCGGGCTTGCCATTGACCAGGATCACCGTCGAGGAATCGAGGGTGAGGGTCACTGGATCGCCCGTGTGGGGCGCGTGGCCACGTTCGTGGCCGTCACGTACTCGGCCGCGGCGTGGTCCCCGACCTTGATGTCGGCGAGAGTGGCGGCGGCGTCGTTCCGGGTGATCCGGGTCGCGCTGTCGGTGGTGAGCGCCACCGGGCTGCCGGTCCGGGGGGTGATGGTGATCGTCCCGGCTCCGGCATCCACCGCGCTCACGGTGCCCTCGACGTGGGACACCTGTTGCTGGCCGCCGCCGTCCGCGGGCGCGGCCTCGATCCGGAAGGCCACGAAGCTCACCGGGTCGAATCCCGCCTCGGCCCTCAGGCCCGTCTTGAGGTCGGCCAGGGTGCCCGCGACCTCGCCGGTGGAGGTGTGCAGGCGGATCATCGTCGAGTCGCTCACGTGGACCGTCACCGCATTACCCTGGCTGGGGGTGATCGTCACGTCGCTGCCGGAGACCGCGGAGATGGTGCCCTCGACCTGGGAGGCCTCCGGGCCGTCGGCCTCGACATCGGCTGCCACGGGCTCGCTGGCGGCACCGGCGAGGGCGTGCACCAGGATCGAGTCGCGCGCGGTGAGGTCGGCGGCGGTGGCGGCGTGGCCGTTGCGGACGAAGAGGGTGGCGGACGTGAGTATGAAATCGCGGGGGCCCGCCGGGGTGGTCACGCTCAGGCTCTGAAGACTGGGGTCGATGCCGGCCAGGCCGCCGCGGGTCGTGGTGACGGCGGGACCGCGCGCCCGCAGGTTGACGACGCGGAGCGTCCGGGAGTCGACTTGGGCCGTCAGCACGGCGTCGCGTAGGGCGAGGTCGGCCAGCCCCACGGGGGAGCCGTTGCGCCACAGGTGGGAGGCCGCCGTCACGCGGAGGACGGCCTGGTTGCCGCTGGCGGTCTGGACGGTGAGGGTCTGGGCCGCGGTCGAGAGGCTCAGGATCTGTCCCGAGACGGTGGCGGCGGACCGGCCGGCGGCGGCCGTCGCCGGCAGGGCGAGGGCCAGGAGCAACAGAGACACGGGGGAACGCAACAGACGATAGGTATCCACACATCCTCCTTTTTTCCCGGCGAGGGGAAACGGGTTAGGGAAAATGGGGGCCGGGCCTTGAAGGAGGAGAAAGCCTGTTGCGGGCCGGCGGAAGACAGGATAGCTCATAGCAATATTTCTATGCAAGAGGGCGATCCGTCCGCGGGCTCTGGATGGGCCTATGCTAAGATTCAAAAAACTACATGGAGGATCCCGACATGCATCGTGCTTCCAACCGTTGGCTCCCCGTTCTGCTCCTCACCGCTCTCTTCGCCTTCCTCGCTGTCGCTCAGGCCGGGGCCCAGACGCAGCCGGCCCCAGCGGCGCCCGTGGTCTCCACGGCGGATTTCCTGGCGACCCTCTCCGCCGTTCCGGCGAGCGGTCAGGACGGCCTGATCCCCAGCCCCGTGCTCGATTCCGGGTGCACGAGCAGCTCCCAGTGCCCGAAGGGCCAGCTCTGCTGCCTAGCCTGCGGCTTTGCGGGGTGTGAAACCTACGCCTGCTTCCCGCCGATGAACGGCCACTGCCCGTTCTTCCCGTAAGGGGCTGTTCCGGACCAGGGATGGATCAGCGGAGGAGTCAGCTTGACCGCCGCATCGCTAATCCTTATAGTTGAAATTCATAATTTATGAGTAGCTCCCAACTATAAGGAGAAGCTCGATGAGCAGAATCCTCCGTTGCGTGATCCTCCTCAGCCTGGCCTTCGCCGTCTATCCGATGGCGGCTTGGGCCACGAACACCGCCTCATTCCAAGGGAACTGCACGAGCGGCACGCTGACCTGCACGTTCGATGCGTCGCGGCCTTCGCCGGGCTCGCAGTGCACGAACGGCATCGCCGAATACAAGTGGACCTTTGGAAACCTGGGCTCTTACTTCACCACCTCTTCGACCATCACCTACACCTTCCCCAGCATTGACGTCTACACGGTGACCCTGACGGTCTACTGTTGGGACGGCGCGACACCCACCATCTCCCACAACGTCTGCTACGGCTTCAGCGTCCCGGGCTGTATCTACGCGGGAGGAGGCTGGCTGCCCTGACCGGCTCGCCTTGAAAGAAAAACGCCGCCGTCCCGAAAGGGAGCGGCGGCCGTGGAGACCGAGCCGGTCTCGAGCGAGGCGGCCGGCTCAGTGCGGGATGCTGGTGTAGGTGCCGTCCGCGCGCGGCGCCTCGATGCTGGTGTAAGTGCCGTCCTCGAGCGGCGCCTCGAAGGTGAGGCGTCCCTCGCGATAGGTGGCACCCCGGAGGGTGAGGGCGAGGGCGTCTCCCAGGTCCTCCGCGAAGTGGACCTTCAGCGTGTCCCGCACCTCCTGCGGGAGGTCGTCGAGATCGGCCTCGTTGGCCTTCGGCAGCAGGACCTCGGTGATCCCGGCGCGCACGGCGCCGAGCACCTTCTCCTTGACGCCGCCGATCGGCAGGACCCGGCCGGAGAGGGTGATCTCGCCGGTCATCGAGAGCTCGTGCCGGGACTTGCGGCCGGACAGGGCGGAGACCATGGCGGTGGCCATCGCCACACCCGCCGAGGGGCCGTCCTTCGGGATGGCGCCCGCCGGCACGTGGACGTGCAGGTCGCGGTCGAAGCACTCGACGGGGATGCCGAGCGACTCGGCGTGCGACCGGGCGTAGCTCCAGGCCGCGCGCGCCGACTCCTTCATCACGTCGCCGAGCTGGCCGGTGAGCACCAGATCCCCCTTGCCCTTCATCGTGGAGACCTCGACGAACATGATGTCGCCGCCCATCGGCGTGTAGTACATGCCGGTGGCGATGCCCACCTGGTCCTCGCGGTTGGCGCGCTCGGGGTGGACCTTCGGCCGGCCGAGGAGCTCGTGCACCTTGTCGGCGTCGACGTCCACTTGATCGACCTCGCGCGCGGCGATCTTGCGGGCCACCTTGCGGCCGAGCTTGCCGAGCTCGCGCTCGAGCTGCCGGACGCCCGACTCGCGGGTGTAGCCGGTGATCACCTCGCTGATGGCGGCGTCGCTGATGTCGATCTGCTCCGTTTTGAGGCCGTTCTCCTTGAGCTGCCGCGGCACCAGGTAGCGCTGGGCGATGGCCAGCTTCTCCCGCTCGGTGTAGCCCGAGAACTCCACCACCTCCATCCGGTCGAGCAGCGGCCCGGGGATGTTCTGGATGAAGTTCGCCGTGGCGATGAACAGCACCTCCGAGAGGTCGAACGGCACGCCCAGGTAGTGATCGGTGAACGTGTCGTTCTGCGCCGGGTCGAGCACCTCGAGGAGGGCGCTCGCCGGGTCCCCCTGGAAGGAGACGCCGAGCTTGTCGACCTCGTCGAGGAG
>QHVW01000661.1:0-2727 GCA_003223675.1 Acidobacteriota bacterium | reverse complement strand
CGCCCCATGGACCGCGCGATCGACTTGGCGACCGAGGTCTTGCCGACGCCCGGAGGGCCGGCGAAGAGGAGGATGGGGCCCTTGGCCTTGCGCTTCTCCTCGGCGGTGGTGGGCGGCACGACCTCGTCGGTAGCCGTTCCCGAAAGGCCCGGAGTATCGGTGACGACCTCGTCCACTCCCTCGATCACCGCCTCGGCTTTCCGCGCCTCCTCCTCGGCCTGTCGGAGCTGGCGGACGGCCAGGAACTCCAGCACGCGGTCCTTGACGTCGCCCAGGGCGTAGTGGTCCTCTTCGAGGATCTCGGCCGCCGTGGGGATGTCGAGGTGCTCGGGGCTGCGGTGGTTCCACGGCAGCTCGGAGATGGTCTCGAGATAGGTGCGGATCACCTGGGACTCCATGGCCTCGCGGCCCATGCGGCCCAGCCGTCCGAGCTCGCGGTCGACCTCCTTGCGGACCTCCGCCGGCAGGTCGAGCGCCTCCAGCTTCTCGCGCAGCTCGTCGACGTCATTGCCGCCGTCGCCTTCTCCGAGCTCTTTCTGAATCGCCTTGAGCTGCTCGCGCAGCAGCATCTCGCGCTGACGGTCGCCCAGCTCTTCCTGGACCTTGGTCTTGATGTCCTCCTGGGCCTCCAGCACGTTGAGCTGGCGCTGGACGTGGACCAGGACGCGCCGCATGCGCTCCTCGACCGAGAGGGTCTCGAGCAGCATCTGGCGCTGCTGCTTGCTGAGGTCGGTGTAGCCGGCCACGAGGTCGGCGAGCCGGCCCGGCTCCTCGACCCCTTCGAGGACCTGCTGGACGACCTCCTCGGGCAGGCCGGACTTGGTGCCCAGCTCCGCCGCCCGCTCCCGCAATTCCCGGAAGAGGGCCACGAAGGCCGGCTCCTGCGGATTCAGCGGCTTCATCTCCTCGGCCTCACGGACGGTTGCCTGCAGGTGGCCGTCCTTCTCGACGATCTTCATCGCGATGCCGCGATTCTCGCCGTGGAGGAGGAGCTGCATGCCCGCGAGACCCCGCTGGAGCTGGCCGATACGGGCCACCGTGCCGATGGTGTGGAGCACCTCGGGGGTGACCGGCTGAACGTCCTCACGCTGAGACACCGCGAACACCAGCCGCTCGGGCGTGTTCAGGGCGGCTTCGATGGCCCTCAGGGTGGCGGGCTTGCCGGCGTTGATCGGCGCCGTGACACCCGGCAGGAGGACGAAATCCCTCAGCGGCAGGACGGGAAGCGTCATTCTTTCAGTCATTTGAATCTCCTTGCTCGACCGCGGTACCTCGGCGGGCTCACGGTCTCGTACCCATGACAACCAGATCACCGAGGCGTCAATTCCAGGATTTGCGTGCTGGTCACTCATGGTACCTCACCTCGCTCGAAATGAGAAGCTCCGGCCTGCAAAGATTGACAAGAGCCGGCTCAACGCGGTGTGTGCTCAGGAGTGAGCGCCCATCGCGCCCTGCTGATAGGGGATAGCAAGGAGGATGCCGGGCTGAGGCGCCGGACGGCGCCCCTGGGACCGCCGGCGTCCCCGCCAGCCTTCCAGCTCCGCTTTTCTAGCGCCGGTATTCGATGTATCGCGCCGTCTCGTCCGCCACCGCGCGGCCGCAGAGGGTCTCGACGATGTAGAAGGCCATGTCCATCCCGGAGGCCACGCCGGCCGAGGTGATGACCCCGTCGTCGACCACCCGGGAGGTGCGCTCCACGGTGACGCCGGCATCGAGCGAGCCCAGGAGATCGAGGGAGGCCCAGTGGGTGGTGGCGCGGCGCCCCTCGAGCAGGCCGGCTTTGGCGAGCAGGAGGGAGCCGGTGCAGACGGAGGTCACCTGGCGGGCCGCCGCGGCCGTCCGGCGGATCCAGCCGAGGGTCTCCTCGTCGTTGAGCAGCCGGCGGGTGCCGAACCCGCCCGGGACGACCAGGAGATCGATGCGGGGGGCGTCCGCGAAGCCGTGGCGGGGGACCACGGTGAGCCCGCCGGTGGCGGTGATGGGATCGCGGGTCCGCGCCACCGTGAAGACCTGGAACGGCGCCCCCTCCTCGGAACGCCGGGCCTCGACGCCGGGCTGGAGGCGGGTGCGCGAGAAGACCTCGAAAGGTCCGGCGAAGTCGAGCACCTCGACGTTGTCGAAGAGCAGGATGCCTACGTTGAGGGTCTCCATGGCGGTCTCCTCCCGGGGACGGGATCGTCGCCCCAAAGATACATCTTTCGCGCGGATTGGGAATCGAAATCGATCCGCGCGCCTTTTCAAGGATGGCCATGGACGAGACCTCTCTGCCCCGTACGCGCTTTGCAGAAATTGCCGGTCTTCCGGATGAGCGGATCGACCTCGCCGAGGCGGCGCTGTGGATCGCCGCCGAGGAGCAGCCGGGGCTCGATCCGGTCCCCTGGCTGGCCCGGCTGGACGAGATGGCCGACCGGCTGCGCCCCCGGCTGGAGCCCGCCTCCTGCGACCTCGAACGGGTGGGAGCCCTCACCGGCTTCCTGGCGGACGAGGTGGGGCTGCGCGGCAACGCCGAGGACTATTACGACCCCCGCAACAGCCTGTTGAACGAGGTGCTCGCCCGGGGCCTGGGTATCCCGATCACCCTGGCGCTCGTCCACATGGAGGTCGGCCGCCGCGCGGGGGTGCCGCTCGACGGCGTGGGGTTCCCCGGGCATTTCCTGCTGCGCCACTCCCTGTGTCCGCAGCTCCTCTTCGACCCCTTCGACCGCGGCCGGCCGCTCACCCAGGACG
>QHVW01000782.1 GCA_003223675.1 Acidobacteriota bacterium | reverse complement strand
CGGGGTGCTTCTCGACGATGATCTTGAGGTGCTTGGCCATTGGCTTTCTCCTCCGCTCAGGCTACCACGCTGGCGTGCTCCCCTGGTAACACCTCGCCCTTCCCCGTCTGGCTCCGCGCGCCTTTTTAGTTCAGGCTGATCCCTCGCAGGAGGGATCTCGATGGAGGCACGGATCAAGCGGTATCGCAGGGCTGTGGAGAGAACCTTGGGTGGCCGCCCTGGTCGCGGGGCTCGGTACGGAGAAGATCTCCGGCAAGAGGCGGTGGTGCTCGCGCGAGCGGGTATGCTGGCCGGCAAGAGCCTGGCAACGGTGGCGGGCGAGTTGGGAGTTGGCTGCGCCACGCTCGCGCGCTGGCTGGAAGGAGCGCGGGCCGCTCTGCGGCCCGTGGAGGTCCAGGGGGAAGGGCGGGAGGAGGAGGCTGGCCCGGCGTCCTCGCTGGTTCTGGTGGCACCGACGGGCTGGCGGATCGAGGGGTTGCGCCGGGAGGACATCCCCGAGCTGTTGAGGGTTCTGGGATGATCGGCAGCACGCGTCAGGTGCGCGTGTGGGCGTACGGCTCGGCGGTGGACCTGAGAAAGGGTTTCGACGGGCTGGCGGCTCTGGTGGGAGGCGATCTCGGCCAGGATCCGTTGTCGGGGGACCTGTTTCTGTTCGTCAACCGGAGTCGTCACCTGGCGAAGGTGTTGCTGTGGGACGGCACGGGATTGTGCATCTATAGCAAGCGTCTGGAGCAGGGGTGCTTCGCCTGCCTGTGGCGAGAGCCCGGGCGTCCCCGGCTGCAGCTGACGATGAGCGAGCTGCAGTTGTTCTTGGAAGGCAGTACGCTGGTGGGCAAGGTGGAGCTGTCGCCACCCGCTTTCTCGCAAAAAAACCTTGCTTTCTAGGTCGAGTTGTGCTGCAATCAACTCGTGATCCGAATCGAGACAGAGCAGAATATCGAGGTCCTGCGGGAAGTCGCTCGTCTGCTCTGGCGTGAGCTCGAAGCGCTCCACGAACGGCTGCGCAAGCTCACCGCTGAAAAGCTCCGACTCCAAGGCGCCGACGCGCAGGCTCTCCAGTTGGAGATCGATCAGTTGAAGGAGCTTCTGGCACGCCGGGAGCGGGAGATCTTTGGGGACTCCTCGGAGAAGCGCCCGCGGCCGGCGCGCGAGGCGGCCACCGAGCCCGCGGATCGCAGCGGCCACGGCCCCCGGGAGCAAAAGCAGCTGCCGATCGTCGAAGTCCACCACGAGTTGCCCGAGGCCCAGCGCGACTGCGCCCAGTGCGGGGGAACGCTGGCGGCGATGGGTCAGCAGGTGGAGGAGTACGAGGAGGTCACGCTCGTCGAGCGCAGCTTCCAACTGGTGCGGCATCGGCGACAGAAGTACCGCTGCCGGTGCAACGGCAACGTGGTCACCGCCCCAGGGCCGGCGCGGCTGATCCCCGGCGGTCGCTATTCCGCGGAGTTTGCGGCCGAGGTGGCGATCAACAAGTACCTCGACCACGCTCCTTTGGAGCGGCAGGTGCGGATCATGGCGCGCGAGGGGCTGACGGTGACCTCGCAGACGCTGTGGGATCAGATCGAAGCCCTGGCCCGCCATCTGGAGCCTTCCTACAACGCTCTGCGTCCGCGGGTGCTCGGCTCGCCGGTGGTCTACGCCGACGAGACGCACTGGCGTCTGATGGGACAGGAGGAGGAGAAGTCGCGCTGGTGGGTGTGGTGCGTGGCCAGCGACGAGGCGGTGTTCTATAAGCTTTTCGGCACCCGTTCGGCCAAGGCCGCGCGGTCGGTGCTGTGCGACTACCGGGGCATCGTCCTCTGCGATGGCTATGGCGCTTATGAAGCGTTGGCGCGGGCCGGGCCGGCGATCACCTTAGCCCACTGCTGGGCCCATGCGCGGCGAAAATTCATCGACATCGAGCCTCACTACCCGCAGGCTTGCGAGAAAATATTGCAGCTCATCAGCAAGCTCTACTGCGTCGAGCGGGAAGCGTCACGGCTCGCCTTTCCCGAGACGGAAGAGCGGCTCGCCCTGCTGACGAAGCTGCGCGAGGAGCGCTCGCGGCCGCTCGTCGAGGAAATTTACGCGTGGGCCGAAGAGCAGCGGCAGAAGGCCCTGCCCCGCAGTGGCCTGGGTCAGGCCACGGAATACCTGCTCGGCCTGTGGAAGGGGCTGACCCGCTTCCTCGAGAATCCCCGCATCCCGCTCGACAACAACGCCGCCGAACGGGCGCTGCGCGGGGTCGTCGTCGGCCGGAAGAATCACTACGGCTCGCGCTCGAAGCGAGGCACCGAGGTCGCGGCGCTCTTCTACAGCCTCTGTGAAACTGCCAAGCTCGCCGGAGTCGAGCCCCGCGCCTACCTCCTAAAAGCCACTCACGCCGCGCTCCGCGAGCCCGGCACCGTCACCCTCCCGCACGCTCTGCGCGCCTGAGCTGCCCGGGGTCCCCCCGGAGAGGCCTCCAGACTCCTACCTGGGTAGGGCAACCTCAAACGCCGAAAATCGGAGCCGCAGAGCCGCCCTTGCGGCTGCGCCGCACGCCGGACGGCCCAAGACTGTCACGGAGCTCCGGCCAGGAGCCTACAACCAGACAAGGTCCGGCGCCAGACGGGGAAGAGCGAGGTGTTACGGTTCGAATTCGTCACAAAATATCCTGAAAACCAAATCGCCTTCGAATACCAGCGCGAGGTCCAAGCTGGGCTGTTCGATATCCACCGAGACTACCCGCCTATGCAGCATCTCCCTAAGTCCGAGCATCATAGGCCCCTCCTCGGACTTGTCATCTTCTCCTCCGCAGAGTACCTTACCTTTCCAATCCAGGCGCCAAGAGCAACTTACATAGAAGCCGAATTCCCCATTATAGAGGCGTTCTCTCTTCGAGATCCGAGGATTTCTGAGAGGCTTCTCTCTCAGGACCTTTCTTCCGATCTCGAAGCTCACGCAAGAGCCAGTGTTGACGTTTGCAGCGTAGCTCCAGCATCTACTTCCCACTATTTCGTGGAGTGCATTTTCGCGCTCAGAGTACAGGCCATGATCCTGACAACGGCAAGAGTTAGTCATGGGCGAAACGACTTTGAGGATCTGATTCTTAGACCTGGAAGAGTATGCACGAGTTGCCTCATTTCCGGCTCACCCTCAATCAATACTAGATCGTCGAGCTAGCGAAGCCTTCGGCCTCAAACCGACGAGAGTATCTGGAAGGGGCGATGTGTAGAGTGGAGAGGTAACGAGTTGCGGAGTCCTGGTGGCGTCATTAAGATACCTCCATGGCAACCATACCGGAGATCCTGGAAGGCCACGTAACCCTGGAGGTGGAGTGCGTCGACCGGTTGTACCTGAACGGGTATATCCCCTCTCTGGCGACGGCGGGGGGATTGACCCTATTCCTGCGTGAGCACCTGAACAAGCCGATTCCCTCGCCTGCGGTTCTGGGCCAGATCACGTCGCGGTTTCGCGAGGCGGTGCTAGCGTTTTCTACAGAGAAGGAGATTCCGCTGATCCATTTTGAGCGGGGAGAGCGGAAAGACGACCGTGCCAATGAGATTCGCCGAGAGCGCGGGGTTCGAGGAGATGTGGTCTTCATTGGTGTTGCGCAGGAAAAGGCGAAAGCTTTTTCGGGGCGCAAAGTGCCCGCGAAGGGTGAGAATTGGTTCGAGTACAGCCTGGACAAGACGGTGTGTGTGAACCACTATTACTTCTATGTTGACGACGAGGAGTTTGGTCCGGCGTTCATCAAGGTGTGCAGTTATGCGCCGTGGGCGTTGAAAGTGTGCGTGAACGGTCACGAGTGGGCGAAGCGTCAATTGGAGAAGCGAGGGATCACCTATACAGCTCTGGACAACGGCTTTTTGGAATGTGCCGATGCGCAGGAGTTGCAGAAGGTTTGCGATGCCTTGGGTCCGCAGGACATTGAGGCATTTCTGGCCCGTTGGCTGGAACGTTTGCCGATGCCGCTGACGAGCGCAGATCGTGCGGCGGGCTACGACTGGAAGCTGTCGATCTGGCAGATGGAGGTCAGCCGGACGCAGGTCTTCGATCGACCTGTCCGGGGTCGTGAATTCTTCGAGGAGGTGATGCGAGACAACCTGGATTTGGGTCGTCCCGACCGGGTGCAGTTGATCTTTGAGCGGCGAATTCTGCCCAGCACGCCGGGAAAGTTTCGGACCCGCGTGATTCAAGATGGGGTCTTGCCAAGCCTGCACATCGAGTACAAGAGCTTTGATCTGAAACAGTACTTCAAAGAGGGGCGTGCCCTGCGCACCGAAGGGACGTTTCGCAACCCGCGAGATTTTAACGTCAACAAGGGTCTGTCCAACTTCGGCTATCTCCAGCAGATCGGACGCCAGATCAACCGGCGGCTTCTGGAAGTCGAGCGGGTGAGCCAGAACTGCGGGCTCTCTGCCGACGGCATTCAGCGTGTGGTGGAGCCTACCGTCAACGAGGACGGTCAAAAAGCCCCGGGGCTTCGTTTTGGCGATCCGCGAGTGATGGCCTTGATGCTGACCCTCAGCCTCTTCACTCACCTGATCAACGGTTTCCGCAACCAAGATCTGCGACGAACCATGAACCAGCAGTTGGGTCCGAGTGGACAGACCTATACCGCCCAGCAAGCCACTTATGACCTCAGGCGACTTTGCCGCAAAGGCTTGCTTCACCGCCGTCCTGGTACCCAACGATACGTCATGACTCCCTACGGTTGGAAGGTAGCTCGGCTCTACTCCCGTCTGGAGGCCAGGGTCTTTCGGCCGGCCCTCGCGGCTCTGGAGGGACAAGGCATCGTCGATCCAAGCCCCAAGCTCTCGCGAGCGCTGACCCAAGTCGATCACGAATTGGACGCTCTCATTGCCTCGGCATTCCCTGCCACAACACAGAGGGCTGCATAACGAGGAAAAACCTATCTAAAAACGTGTCTTGTTTGTCCAGATGTCTGCCTAATCAGACGACTAGTGCCGGATCACGAGCAGGGCGACGTTTACGCCCGTGCCTGCCTCCTTGAAGCTTCCAGGGGGCAAGTCTTCCCAGAGGTCGGCCAGTGGTTGAAGCGCGTTCCGCTGCCGTGATCCGTTAGCGCAGAGCGCGACTAGGACACCGCCAGGGCGGAGATGGTCAAGGGCGTGCCGGATGTGTTTGATATCCACACCCTTGGAGAAAGGGGGATTCATAACGATTCGATCGAAGGCTCCGATCTCACCGTTACACTCCAAGAAATCCCCTTGATGGATGTGCAGGCCGGAGAAACCCGCCCGGGCCAGAAGCTCCACGAGCCCGGGATTGATCTCTACGGCGACCTTATCCGGGCTCGGGCCTATGGCTTTGAGTAGGTTTCCGGTGCCAGCGCTCGGCTCCAAAGCGCGGTGCTCGGGCTCGATCTCCGCCAGTTCGACCATGCGAGCCGCGAGCGGCGGCGGAGTCGGGAAGAGATCCGGCGCCGTTACGATCTGTACGCCGGCCTCAGCCTGTTTCTCCAGTTCCTGGAACGCCGCCGCGCTGTCGTCCGGCTCGGGTGCCGGCTTCGGCTTCGGCCGGAAGTCGCCGGTCAAAAAGAAACCGGTGCCGTCCTGGCTGTCGTGCAGGTTTCCGGCCTCCCGCTGTTCCTGCACTTCGGCTGCGCTGAGAATCGCTGAGAGCTTGTCAAAGGGAATCGTGCGGGTGAAGTTTCCGCCGCCGTTGCCCCAATTGTCCTCGACCGTTACAGAGACCTTGTTTACCTTCCGGATGTACGACCAGCCGCCGCGAGGGCTCGCCCAACACT
>QHVW01000781.1 GCA_003223675.1 Acidobacteriota bacterium | reverse complement strand
CTCCAGGGTCTGATCACCGGCGCGCCGGTGACCTGGAAGGGGCAGAACGCCGTCAACATCACGATGTTCTTCGGCGCCCTCGCCCTGCTGGTCGTGGTGGTGATCGACCCCCACCAGAGCGCCGTGTTCTACGCCACGGGGGTGATCGGCCTGATCGTGGGCGTGCTGGCGGTGCTCCCCATCGGCGGCGCCGACATGCCGGTGGTGATCTCGCTCTTGAACTCCTACGCCGGCCTGGCGTCCGCCGCGACCGGCTTCGCCCTCGGCAACCCGGTGCTGATAATCGCCGGCGCCCTCGACGGCACCTCAGGCTTCCTGCTCTCGCTGAAGATGAGCCAGGCGATGAACCGCTCGTTCGCCAACGTCCTGTTCGGCGCCTTCGGCCAGGTGGCGCCCACCCCCGAGGGGGGCCCGGGGCCGGTCGCCAACTACAACCTGGCGACCGTGGAGGACGCCGTGGGGGTGCTCTCCGCGTCCCAGTCGGTGATCGTGGTGCCGGGCTACGGCATGGCGGTCTCCCAGGCGCAGCACACGGTGCGCGAGCTGGCGCAGGCCCTGGAGGCCAACGGCGCCACGGTCAAGTACGCCATCCACCCCGTGGCCGGCCGCATGCCGGGGCACATGAACGTCCTCCTCGCCGAGGCCAACGTCCCCTACGACCAGCCCTACGACCTCGACGACATCAACGACGAGTTCTCCCGCACCGACGTGGCCCTGGTGGTGGGCGCCAACGACGTGGTCAACCCGGCGGCGAAGACCAATCCGGCCAGCCCGATCTACGGCATGCCGGTGTTCAACACCGACGAGGCCCGGGCCGTGATCGTGCTCAAGCGCAGCATGAACACCGGCTTCGCGGGGATCGAGAACGACCTCTTCATCCAGCCCAACACCATGATGGTGCTGGGCGACGCCAAGAAGACCCTGCGGGAGTTCGTCGCCGGGGTCAAGGAGGAGGCGGCGGCGTAGGGGCCCGCCCGGACCTACCTCTACTTTGTCAGATTCCGAGCGCCCGCCCCGCCCGGGCATTCATGCCCGGGCGGGGCGGGCCGGGCAATCTGACAAAGTAGAGCTACCCCACCCGCTCGTCCAGAATCGCCCCCGCCCGTTCCAGGGCGAGCTGGCCGGCGGCCTCCAGCAGGTCGGCCAGGGCCGCGGGCGAGCGCAGCAGCGAATCCACCACGTGCAGCGCGGCGATCAGACCCTCGTCGAAGAGCTCCAGATGGCCCACCACGCCGCCCGTGCCGAGCTCGACGGCATACCCTTCCGGGCCCTCCTCCTTGGCGAGACGGAACGCCGCGTCCCGGCCCGTGCCCGGCAGCACCGCCGACGCCAGCAGCGCCAGCCAGCGCTCCCGGAACACCGCCGCCGGCCGGAAACCCCGCTCCGGCGACTCACCCGTCCGGAACAATCCGAAGCCCCGGCCCGGCAGCTCCAGGACCCGCCACGGACCCGAAGCGTCCGCTTCACCCGCCGGGGGCGGCTCGTCGCGCTCGCCGATGCGCTGGAGGAAGGAGAGGGAAAATGCGTTCTGGGAAGACGAAACGGTACAATCGTCGAAGGTGCTCATGGGGATGTACCTCCTCATGGGTGCTCAGGTCCGGAGATGAGGGCCAACTCACTCCGGGCCGCTTTGTTTTGAATGGGCCGGACGCTCCAGCCCGCGAAGACGCGCGCGTAGGGTGTTGCCGGAAGGTTGGATGGGTGCCGCGTCACCTCCTCCCGCATCGCGGGGAAGCGTTACGACTCGGCTCCGATTCTAGAAAGAAAGCGGGACGGAAATCAAGCGGAATTTGTGGACGGAAACGACTTCGGAGAGATTCCCCTCCGTTTTTCCGGTCTTGCCCTCCAGAGGGGCGGTCGCGCCCTCGCTTGGGGCCGTCTTGCCCTCGCGAGGGGCGGCACGGCCCTCTGGTTTTTCGTGCAGCCCCTGCGGAGCTTCTGTCGTGCCCTCGCTTGGGGCGGCCGTGCCCTCTGTTAGGGCGGTCGTGCCCTCGCTTGGGGGCGGCGTGCCCACGGGTGGGGCCGTAGTGCCCATGGGAGGGGCGGCTTTGCCCAAGGGAGGGCCAACACGGAAAACCAATGGGCGCACGCTCCCCTCCCTTGGGGGCGAGCGAAATTCCAGCGGGCGCGGACGGAGGATCGGTGGGCAGAGCCGCGGAAGCGCGAGGGCGAAGCGGCGATCCGGAGGGGCCGGACGCGCGATGGCAGGGGGGACCGCGAAATCGCGAGGGCCCTCCTTGCGTTATCCTCTTCGTTCGACCTGGAGGCCTGAAACCATGAAAAGAGCTCGCATGCGCGCCATCCCCTTCCTCCTGACCGCCCTCTGCGCCGGGGCCGTCCTCTGGGCCGCCGACGCCAAGGCGCCCGCGACCGCCGCGCCGCCCGATCCCGCGGCCTACCGCAAGGAGATCGAGGCCTGGCGCGCGAAGCGGGTCGAGGGCCTCAAGAAAGAGGACGGCTGGCTCACCCTCGTCGGCCTCTACTGGCTGAAGCCGGGAGAGAACCGCTTCGGCAGCGATCCGGGCAATCCGGTCATCCTCCCCGAGGGGAAGGCCCCGGCCGTGGCCGGCACCCTCACCCTGGAGGGGGACAAGGTCCGCCTGAACGTCCAGCCCGGGGTTGCGTTGACCGCGGACGGCAAGCCGGTGACCCCCGGCATGACGGTGAGCGCGGACGCCGGCGGCAAGCCGACGATCCTTCAGCTCGGCCCGCTCAGCTTCTTCGTCATCAAGCGGGGCGACCGCGTGGGCGTGCGGATCAAGGACAAGACGAGCCCCATGCTGGCCA
>QHVW01000780.1 GCA_003223675.1 Acidobacteriota bacterium | reverse complement strand
TGCCGCTTCAGCCACTCGACGGTGTTGTCGAGGGGGCGCGAGAACAGCCAGTAGCACATGCCGAGGGCGAACATGTTCTTGCAGCGGTCCATCGACTTGGTGTCGAGGCCGCTCCCCTCCAGCGTGCGGCGGGTCATCGTGGTCAGCGCCACCTGGAACACCCGGTAGTTGGCGAGGCTGCCGTCCTCCAGCGGGTTTACGGTGATGTTCGCCTTGGCGAAGTTCCGCTCGTTGAACTCGTCCGTATTGACGATGATGATGCCGTTCGGCTTGAGATCCCGGATCTCTTTCTTGAGCGCCGCGGGGTTCATCGCCACCAGCACGTCCGGGGCGTCGCCCGGGGTGTGGATGTCGTAGTTGGCGATGCGCACCTGGAAGGCCGAGACCCCGGGCAGGGTGCCGGCGGGCGCGCGGATCTCGGCCGGGAAGTCGGGCAGCGTCGACAGGTCGTTGCCGAGCAGCGCCGAGGTGTTGGAGAACTGGGTGCCGGTGAGCTGCATGCCGTCGCCCGAGTCCCCCGCAAAGCGGATGACGACCTCGTCGATCCTCTCCGGCGCGGCCGTATGTTTCTCGTTTTCCGCGATCATGGTGGTCTCTCTGCGACTGTGGAAACAACCAGAGCCTGGGATTCATGCCAGGCCCGGGAGAGAGCGCCAGCGCCTCCTGGGGTTTCCACAGCGCGGTATGAATCTTAGCAGAGCGCGGCTGCGGGGGCCCCACCCGGCGGGGCGGCCTCATCCGCCCTGGACGGGTAGATCACCTCTGCGGCTGAGCCTGTCATCGTCAGATTCGGCGTCCTCGGTCCGCTAGCCCTCATCACCCCGGCCCTCTTCTCCCCGCCTCCCCCCCACCTGATGGGAGAAGAGGGAGACCTGAGGAGGGAGATCACCTAGGAATCGGATTCCGCGGCCTTGACCATTTCCAGGGTGATCAGCGGAGCATCCTGGGGGATGGAAAATGTCGGAAACACCCGCCCTCTTGCATCGAGGATCTCCGTCCGGAGCCCCTTACGGGCGAGGTCGGACAGAACCTCGTCGATGCTCCGGTTCTCTGAGGTGGCCAGCCGCTGGGCCTCTTCATAGACGTCGTCGTCGATCTGCAGACTGGCACGCATGAGCACAGGCTAAGTTTCCCGAAGAGGACTGTCAAGCCAAAGAGAACGCCTACACCCTCCGCAAGCACTTATATAGAGGGAGGCCAGTCCCAACCGGCCGGTGCCGGCGTGGGGTGGTCACCCTTCTCGATTGGAGGTCATAGCCATGAGAAACGTGTCTTGGGTCCTGCTGATCCTTGGAATCCTCTGTTGCGGCGCCGCCCTGGCGCAGTCCCCGGCTCCCGCGTCGCCGGCCCACCCGGCGGCTGCCGATCTCCAGACCCTCCACCAGGCGATCTTCGCGCCGGGCTCCGATCCGGAGCCGAAGGCCCTCCTCTGCAGCCCGCAGACCATCGATCCCTGCGTCAACAAGAGCTGCCAATGCTCCCGGTTCACCTGCGCCGCCTGCGGGGTGAAGTCCTTCACCTGCAACGAGTCGACGGGCGCATCGACCTGCGTCTGCAAGACCTGCTGAGGCGGGAGCGCCGGCCGGGGTTCGTTCCCCGGCCGGCTCCGCTGGACCCCAAAAGACTCAGTAGCAGGCGGGGTAGCTCGAGGCGTCGCCACCCCAGGGGTAGGAACACGACCTGAAGAACGACTCCCTCGTCAAACAGTATTGGCCGTAGTTGTAGGAAGAGACGAGCTCCGTGGTCTTGCTGCCATCGCACTGGGTCGTCTCACGGTAATTGTCCACGTGAATAACGCGGTAGTACTTGTCGTACTGCCAATTGCCAGTAGCCGGGAAGGGCTCCCTGTAGCAGTCGCTGCCAGACCAGGTGGAAGAGACGAGCGTGGAGGTGGAGTAGTTCCTCACAGTCGGGCCCGAGCAGCCGGGCGGGCAGCCGTAGTAGCACTGATTGAACCAATACTGGCAGTCCTGAATGCAGGCGTAGTCTATGCACGGATCGGAGCAGGCGTAGTAGTTGTTATAGCAGTCGTTGACACAATCGTCGTGCGCGTCCTTGGTCAGGGACGGCTGGGTGGCCGGTGTCTCCAGCCGGGCATGGACCAGCTCGGCGTTCTCCCGTAGCAGCACCCCCGTCTGGACGACGAGGCTCTCCAGGGGGAGGACCGTCTGACGGCCGTCGAGGACGACCGAAACCTCGACCGCGCTGGTCGGGTCCGTGGCCATCCTCAGGATCCTGACCCGCTGCTTGGGGTGCCAGGCCAGCAGCTCGACGGCGCGCGCCCGCTCTCCCCGCGTCGTCTCAAAAGAGAACTTCTCGACCACCAGCGACTTGGCCTGCTTCCGGAACGCGACTTCCATCTCGTGATGGCCGGCCGACATCTTGGCGGGGAGCCCGTAGAGGAGCCGATCGCCGGAGGACGTCTGGACCGTCGGCGGAGCCGCCAAGAGGGGTACGGAGAAGAGCAGGCCGACGAAGAGGGACAGGACGGACTTGAACGCAAACAGACCGTTCATCTTCATAGGTACCTCCAATGACTTGGATCCCTACAGGGATCTATGAAGGGATGCGACATC
>QHVW01000778.1 GCA_003223675.1 Acidobacteriota bacterium | reverse complement strand
GCCAGAGCTGCGCGAAGATCCGGCCCCCGCGCGCGTGGACGGCGTCCGTCACCCGGCGCCACCCCTCGACTTGGGGCCCGTCGTGGATGCCCGGCGTCCCGGGATAGCCCACGCCCTGCGGCGAGACCTGCGTCCCCTCGGTGATGATCAACCCGGCGGAGGCGCGCTGGGCGTAGTAGGTGGCCGCGAGGTCGCTGGGCACGTTTCCCGCGCCGGCGCGGTTGCGCGTCATGGGCGCCATCACCATCCGGTTGCGCAGGGTATACGGTCCCACCTGGACCGGCGAGAACAGAGTCGGTTGCTGCTCCTGCTTGTCGCTCATTGGGGAG
>QHVW01000779.1 GCA_003223675.1 Acidobacteriota bacterium | reverse complement strand
CCGGCTTGCAATTTATCTTCGCAATGGAGGTAACAATGAAAGCGCTTCGTTTCGCCTGGCTGTCGTTCCTGGCGTTCACCCTCCCAGGGCTCGGCGCACCCCCAGCCCCCCCGATCTCGGGCCAGTTCGTGCTGGACGGCAAGCCGGTGCCGGTGAGTGAGGTTGCGGCTTTCCGGATGCGCGATCAATTCAATCCCCGGACCGTTGAGACCCATGTGATGCTGACCGCCAAGCCGGTGGACCGGGCGGCGATCAGCGCGTCCCTCGATCCCTATACCACGGCGATCAACGATCCCGCCGTGCTCGAGGCCGACTATCTCGCCTTCAGCGTGCGCGCCAACGGCGAGGTCGCCCTGAACGCGCATGTGGGCGGCGTCCAGTACGTCGACACCTCGGGCACGATCATGGGCCAGCGCGGCTCGCTGATCGCGAATTGTCGCGAGAACACGCCGACGCGCATCGCTTGCCACGTGAAGACGGAGAAGCCGGTCAAGACGATGGGGGGGCCGACCTTTTCGCTGGACCTGAGCTTCGAGGCCGACGTGGTGTCCCGCAAGCCGGGCAAGCCCATGGCCAAGGATGGCGAGGCCCCCGGCCAGGCATTGCTGGCGCTGCGGGCCGCGGTCGCCGGCGAGGACCTGGCGAAGATCCTGGCGCTCCTCACGCCGGAGCAGGCCAAAAAATATCAGGAGGACTGGCAAACGCCGGCGGAAAACCTTGCCTCGGCCAAGGAGGTCCTGGACGTCCGGCTGCCGAAAAAGCCCAAGATCACCGGCGGTGAGCAGTTGGCCGACGATCACGCGGTGCTCGAGGTCGAAGGCGAGCCGTACGAGAACGGTCACATGCTCTATCTCGTGGAGATGCGACGGATCGACGGCCACTGGGTCTACGAGCAGTCGAGCGTCGCCGGCATGTTGCGCTGAGCGTTCCCATGCCCAAGGAGCGCATCAACCCGCCGTCCCTGTTTCCAAGCCAGGAGCACGGCTTCTCGCAGGTGGTGGTGGCCAGCGGCAGGCGAACGATCTACCTGTCGGGCCAGACGGCCTGGGATGCGCAGCGGAATCTCGTCGGCGGCGCGGATCTGGCGGCCCAGGCGCGGCAGGCGTTGCGGAATGTCCGGCTTGCCGTCGAAGCCGGTGGAGGCCGCCTCGAGGACGTGGTCAGCTTGCGGATCTACGTCGTGGGCTACACGCCGGAGGATGCCCAGGCGGTGGGCAGCGCGCTCCGGGAGTGCTTCCGCGGCCCCGCGCTGCCCGCCACGACGTGGATCGGCGTCGTATCCCTCGCCGATCCGGGCTTCCTGATCGAGGTCGAAGCCATCGCGGTGATCGACTGAGGCCCTCCCCTCCCGACAGTGAGGGAGGGCCGGAGCCGTCTCAGACCGCCGCCGCCACCGCGTCCCGCGTCGGATAATCGATATACCCTTTCTCGCCGCCGCTGTAGAAGGTCTCCCTGTTGGGAGTGTTGAGGGGGGCGCCTTCGGCGAAGCGCTCGGGCAGGTCCGGGTTGGCCAGGAAGAGGGTGCCGAAGGAGATCAGGACCGCCTCACCCTTGGCCAGCGCCGCGCTCGCGGTCTCCTGGTTGAAGCCGCCGTTGAGGATGAAGGGACCCTGGAAGAGCGAGCGCATCACGGGGGCGACCGGCGTCGGGGTCGAGCCGATCGCCTCGGTGACGTGCAGGTAGGCGAGGCCGAAACGGCTCAGCTCCCGGGCGGCGTAGCTGAAGGTCGCCTTGGGGTCGGAGTCGCTCATGCTGTTGAACGAGCCGGAGGGGGAGAGCCGCACGCCCACCCGGTCCGCGTCCCAGACCCCGGTCACCGCCTCCATCACCTCCAGCAGGAAGCGGGCACGATTCTCGACCCGGCCACCATAGGCGTCGGTCCGGCGGTTCGCGCCGTCGCGGAGGAACTGGTCGATCAGGTAGCCGTTGGCGCCGTGGAGCTCGACGCCGTCGAAGCCGGACTCCAGCGCCGTGCGGGCGCCGTGGGCGAACTGCTCGACCACGCCGGGGATCTCCGAGACCTCCAGCGCGCGGGGGACTCCGAAGGGCTTCGGCCCCTCGGCGGTGAAGGTCTGCCCCTCGGCCGCGATCGCCGACGGCGCCACCGGCA
>QHVW01000777.1 GCA_003223675.1 Acidobacteriota bacterium | reverse complement strand
TCGCGGCCGGCGGCGGTCAGCGCGGCCCGCACGGAGCGCCGGTCGGCGGGATCGGGGAGCCTCTCGACCAGCCGGTCCGCCTCCAGACGGTCCACGAGCTGGGTGATGTTCGAGCGGACGCAGCAGCAGCGGTCCGCCAGATGGCTGAGCGGCAGCGGCTCGTCGGTGTCCGCCAGCGCCTTGAGCACGTTGAGCTTGGCGAGGGAGAGGCCGATCGACCCGAGGGCCCCTTCCAGCCTCCCTTCCACCTCGTGCGCGGCACCGATCACCCGGAACGCGAGATCGTTCATGGGTGAATCATAGATCCGTCATCCGTTCGGCGCAAGAGGCGGTATCGGAGTAGAATCCCCACCTGA
>QHVW01000776.1 GCA_003223675.1 Acidobacteriota bacterium | reverse complement strand
CCCGGGTGATCACCGTGCTGGGAGGCGCCAACTGCGAAGGGGTGATGGGCCGCACCACGCACCGCAGCTTCCCCTGGGTCGACTACGTGGTGGCGGGGGAGGCGGACGGGCTGGTCGCCGGCCTCTTCCGGCGCATCCTCGCCGAGGGGCGGGACGTCCCGCCGGACGGTCTCCCCGCCGGGGTGTACGTGCCGGCGCACCGCGACGGCAGCCCCAAGCGCGGGAGCGAGGCGCCGCGGCCGGTGCTGCGCGATCTCGACGCGCTGCCGGTGCCCGATTTCGACGACTACTTCCAAGTCCTCGGCCGCTCCCGCTACGCCGGCGCGGTGCGGCCGGGGCTGCCGCTGGAGACCTCGCGCGGCTGCTGGTGGGGGGCGGTCCGCCACTGCACTTTCTGCGGCCTCAACGGCTCGACCATGACCTTCCGCTCGAAGTCCCCGGCGCGGGTCCACCAGGAGATCCGCGAGTTGGAAGAGCGCTACGGGATCTCCCGCTTCGAGACCGTGGACAACATCCTCGACATGGGCTACTTCCAGAGCCTGTTGCCGGCCCTGGCGGCGGACGGCGGCGAGCGGCGGCGGATCTTCTACGAGGTGAAGGCCAACCTCCGGCGGAGCCAGGTCGAGGCGCTGCGCCGGGCGGGGATCCGCTGGCTGCAGCCGGGGATCGAGAGCCTCCATTCGGCCGTGCTGGAGCTGATGGACAAAGGGGTGCAGGCCTGGCAGAACGTGCAGCTCCTCAAGGCCTGCCGCGAGCTGGGGGTGCGCCTCTCCTGGAACTACCTCTGGGGCTTCCCCGGCGAGGAGGACGCCTGGTACGCCGAGATGGCCCCCTGGCTGCCGGCGCTGGAGCACCTGCAGCCGCCCAGCGGGGTGACGCGCGTGCGCTTCGACCGCTTCAGCCCCTACCACCAGCGGCCGGAGACGTTCGGCCTCGCGCTGCGGCCGGCGCCCGCGGCCTCCCACGTCTATCCGCTGCCGGCCGAGGATCTCCTCGATCTGACCTACTACTTCGCCGCCGCCGGGCGGCCGGACGCCTTCACCGGCGAGGGCGGCGAGATGATGGCGGGACGCCCCGGAATCCAGGCGGTCCAGGAGCGGTTCGAAGCCTGGCGGGTGGCGTTCTGGACCGGGCCGCCGGTCCTCACGGAGGAGGACGACGGCGCCGCGCTGACGTTCGAGGACACCCGGAGCTGCGCCGTGGAGCGGCGTTTCCGCCTTACCGGCCTGGAGCGGGCGGTCTATCTGGCCGCTCAGGACGCTCCGTTGCGAGAGCGGCTGGCCTCGGTGCTGGCCGAGCGGCAGGGGCTCGCCGCCTCCTCCGAGGAGGTGGCGGCCGCCGCCACGGAGCTCGAGCGGCGCTTCCTGGCCGTGACCGTCGACCGCCGCCTCCTCGCGCTCGGCCTGCCGGACCAGTGCCCCGAGCTTCCCGGCTTGCGCGACTTCCCCGGCGGCCTGGTGGAGGAGGGGCCCCATCAATGGGCGTGACCGATTCCAGGGACCTTCCGTCTCTGGAAGCTTGACTACAAGGAGGTGCCAATCGTGAAGAAGAACAGAATGAAGAAGCTCAACCTGAACCGTGAGACGTTACGCACGCTCGACGAGTCGACCCTGAGCGTCAAGGGCGGCTACATCATCCAGCAGCAGCCGCAGCCGTTCACCACGTCCGAGACGATCTCGATCTGCAAGTACTGCACGACGCCGCTCGACACCTGCCCGAATCCTTCGATCGCCGTCGCCTGACCTCACCCCGGCCCCTCTCCTGAAGGAGAGGGGCTTTCTGCTACACTCCGCATACAAACTATGCGACTCGTAACCCGTGGCGACCTCGACGGTCTGACCTGTGCGGTGCTGCTCTCCCTGAACGAGCAGATCGACAGCATCTCCCTCATCCACCCCCAGGACATCAGCGACGGGCGGGCGGACATCCGGCCGGGGGACGTCATCGCCAACCTGCCGTACCACCCGGGGTGCGCGATGTGGTTCGACCACCATCTGCACACCGCGACGCCCAACATCCCCCAGGAGGCCTTCCGCGGGACGTTCGCCCAGGCCCCCTCGGCGGCGCGGCTGGTCTACGAGTACTACGGCGGCGAGGAGGCCATGCCGCAGTTCGCGGAGCTGGTGCGCGAGACCGACCGCCTCGACTCCGCGAACCTGGCCCCCGCCGACGTGCTCGACCCCCAGAGCTACATCAAGCTCGGCTTCACCATCGACGGCCGCACCGGCCTCGGCACCTTCGAGCGCTACTTCCTGCACCTGGTCGAGCTGCTGCGCGCCGAGACGCCGATCTCCGCCATCCTGGACGATCCGGGGGTGAAGAAGCGCTGCGAGCTTTTGGAGAGCGAGAGCGAGCGCTTCTGCCAGGACCTGCGCAGCCACAGCCGGGTGGACGGCAACGTGGTCGTCACCGACTTCCGGGAGCTCGACCA
>QHVW01000775.1 GCA_003223675.1 Acidobacteriota bacterium | reverse complement strand
TGGAAGCCCAGGCGTCGAGGGCGAGTTGCCACATCATCTCGAGCCGCTCGCTCGCGGTGGTGGTGTCGCTGAGATCCTCATCCGGTTCCTCACCCAGCCGGTAGACGCGGACCGGCCAGGATCTCCGCGCGGCGGCACGCGCTTTCCGTTCCCGATCCTCAATGGGCTCAGCCATTTTCGAAGTATAGCCCACCTCCCCGGCAGGGGCGGGAAGATTATAGTAAACGCCATGACCTGGGTCGGAGCGACGGGATTCGCGCGGCGTCCCCTGGTGGTCGTCGAGGATCACCTGCACCATGTTTCCGAGCTGTTGGACGTCCTGTCGGAGGGGGAGATCCGCCAGACCACCGTGGTCTGCCTCGACCGCCCGGGACCGGATACGACCCGCATCACCGCCTCCTGGCTGGAGAGATATCCGGGCCTCCAGGTCGCCGCGCGGACGGGTGGCGCCGGTCTCGATCCGGCCGTCTTCGAGGAGGCCCACCGCTTCTGCAAGATGGTCGCGGGGATGCTCCGTCCCGGCGGCCTGCTCCTCCAGGACATCCAGCTCGCGACGCTCGGCTTCATCCCGCCGGACCGCTGGTGGGAGTCGATCTATCTCGCCAACACGGTAAGGGGCATGTTCGCCGGCACCCAGCCGGCCTGCCGCTTCCTCTCCAATAAACGGGGCTACGAGGCCACCTTCGGCCGCGACCTTCTGGACGCCGGCTTCGACCCCCGCGACGTGATGGACAAGAGCGACCTGCGCGGCATGGTGGTGCCGGTCGTGCGCTCCTACCTGAATCGGGCCTTCCCCCTGGTCCTCCAGATCCCGGGCGCCCCGGACGCCGCCGTGGCGAAGACGGAGGAGGATCGCCGCGAGATCGAATCCCAGCTCGACCTCGCCGTCTGGCAGGGCGAGCCGGTCGAGATCGGTAGGCGTCTGCTCGACGGGAAGCGCCTCTCCTTCAAGGCGGGAAGCCAGGAGGCGGTGACCTGGCTGGAGCTGATCGAGGACCGCCTGGAAGGCGGGGAGGGCATCCCTGTGGTGGACGTTGGAGCCCGCATCGCCCCGGAGGGGGCGGCCCGCGCCGAGATCACCAACCTGGCGGCGCGGCACATTCACGGCCTGCGCAGCCGCCTGAAGGACGGCGGAGCTATCCTGACGGCTCACCACGCCTATCGGCTGGCGGAGGGGGTGCGGGTGGGGCGGGTGGGGGCACGGACGAACACGGACTGACACGGACTTTCAAGGACGGCCACCTTCTTTCCTCGTTGTCCGTGGTAGTCCGTGTGGGTCCGTGCTCGTCCGTGTTCTTCCCACCTCCCTCCACCTCCCCTCCCGCCCCCGCCCTCCCGGAAGGTTCCGGAATAGTCTCACCTCCCGCCCGGCCTCTAACCTCCCTCCAGAACAGAAGGAGGTGGAACCTTGGCGAATCCGCTTTTTGCTCGCAAGCCCCTGAGCGTTCTCCTGGAAGAGCTCAAAGGGGAGAACCGGCTCCGGCGGGTGCTGGGGCCCGTGCAGCTCACCAGCCTCGGCGTCGGCGCGGTGATCGGCACCGGCATCTTCGTTACCACGGGGGCTGTCGCCCGGGAGACGGCAGGTCCCGCGCTGATGCTCTCCTATGTGGTGGCCGGGCTCGTCTGCGCGCTCGCGGGCCTCTGCTACGCAGAATTCGCATCCATGGTCCCGGTGGCCGGATCCGCCTATACCTATGCCTACGCAACGCTGGGCGAGCTCTTCGCCTGGATCATCGGCTGGGACCTGGTGCTCGAATACGCCGTCAGCGCTGCCACGGTGGCGGACGGGTGGTCCGGCTACTTCCAGAGCATCCTGGACGTGTTCGGCTGGAAGCTCCCCCACGCCCTGGCCGGGCCGGTGGTCAACTACGACCCCAGGATCGGCAAGATCTTCGCCACCGGATCGATGATCAACCTGCCGGCAGTCCTGATCACCCTCCTGGTCACGGTGGTGCTGGTGGTGGGGATCCGCGAGAGCGCCAACGTCAACACGGCCCTGGTGGCGATCAAGGTGGGCGCGGTGATCTTCGTGATCGTGGTGGGGGCCTTCTACGTCAACCCCGCTCACTGGCACCCCTTCGCGCCCTACGGCCTGACGGGCCTGCAGGCCTTCGGCCACACTCTCCTCGGCCAGAGCGACGCCGGCGGCAAGCCGCTGGGGGTGCTCGCCGGCGCCGCTCTGGCCTTTTTTTCCTACATC
>QHVW01000774.1 GCA_003223675.1 Acidobacteriota bacterium | reverse complement strand
CGCTGCTCTACATCGGCGTGGTCGCCGTGCTGACCGGCATGGTCCCCTACGATCAGCTCGACGTGACCGCGCCGGTGGCGGACGCCTTCCGCCGCGTGGGGCTGCGCTGGGCCCAATTCCTGATCGCCGCGGCCGGCCTCGCCGGCATCACCTCCGTGCTGCTGGTGACCATGCTGAGCCAGGCGCGGATTTTCCTCGCCATCGCCCGCGACGGCCTGCTGCCGCCGGGCTTCTTCGGCGCCGTCCACCCGCGGTTCCGCACGCCCTGGAAATCGACCATCGTCACCGGCCTGTTCGTCGCCTCTCTCGCCGCGTTCCTGCCCATCAGCGTGCTCCTGATGCTGGTCAACATGGGGACGCTGCTCGCTTTCGTGATCGTCTGCGCGGCCGTGCTGATCATGCGGCGCACCCATCCGGAAGCCGAGCGGCCGTTCCGCGTGCGGTTCGTCCCCTTCGTGCCGGTGCTGGGGATCCTGAGCTGCCTCCTCCTCATGTTCTCGCTCCCCTCCGAGAACTGGCTGCGCCTCTTCGTGTGGCTGGGGATCGGTCTTGTGATCTACTTCACCTACGGACGCAGGCACA
>QHVW01000773.1 GCA_003223675.1 Acidobacteriota bacterium | reverse complement strand
CGAAGGTGGCGAAGGCGGTCCCCTCCTCGAAGCGGCCGGCCTCCACGCAGGAGACCCAGGTCCCCTTGGTCAGCCCGGTGACGTTCGGCGCCACGTTCGTCCAGGTCTTGCCGCCGTCGCGGGTCACCTGGAGGTTGCCGTCGTCCGTGCCCGCCCAGATCACCTGGCCGTTCTTGGGCGACTCGCTGATGGTGAAGATCGTGGTGTGGTTCTCCGCCGACGAGTTGTCGACGGTGAGGCCGCCCGACTTGAGCTGCTGCTGCTTCTTGGGGTCGTTGGTCGAGAGGTCCGGCGAGATCTTCTCCCAGGAGTCGCCGCGGTCGCGCGAGCGGAAGAGGAACTGCGAGCCGAGGTAGATCGTCTTGGGATCGTTCGGGCTGGTCTGGATCGGGGTGTTCCAGTTGAACCGGTAGGGCGGATCGCCGGCGCCGGGCAGCGGCTTGATCGCCTTCTCCTCGCCGGTGGAGACCCGCCGGCGGGTGATCTCACCCCCCTGCGACTCGGAGTAGACGAGGTCCGGATCGGCCGCGTCGGCGTAGGCCCAGAAGCCGTCGCCGCCGCCGAGGTTGACCCAGTCCTTGTTCTGGATCGTGCCGCCGAGCCCCGCCGAGGGCCCCGACCAGGAGCCGTTGTCCTGGAGGCCGCCGTAGACGCGGTAGGGCCGGGCCATGTCGTAGCTCACGTGGTAGAACTGCGCGACCGGCAGCGTTCCCATGTGATGCCACTCGCGCCCCTGGCTGTACGTCATGTAGACGCCGCCGTCGGTGCCGAGCAGGATCTCGTTCGAATTCTTCGGATTGATCCACAGCGCGTGGTGGTCACCGTGCGGGCCGCCGCCGAAGCCGCTGCTGAGGCTGATCGCCGCGCTGAAGGACTTGCCGCCGTCGGTGCTCACCGTCAGCATCAGGCCCGGCTTGTAGACCGTGTTGAAGTCGTTGGGATCGACCACGACGCGGGCGAAGTAGAACGGCCGCACCTGCACGTTGAACGAGTCGTTGACCTGCCGCCAGCTCTCGCCCGTGTCGTCCGAGCGGTAGAGGGCGGTGTTCTTGGACTCGACCAGGGCATAGACCACGCTCGTCCGCGACGGCGCGATCGTCACGGCGACGCGACCCTTGTCACCGCCGGGCAGCCCGGATTTGAGCTGCCGCCAGGTCTCGCCGCCGTCGGTCGACTTATAGAGGCCGCTCCCCTTGCCGCCGGACGAGAACGAGTGCGGGGTGCGCCGGAACTGCCACATGCCGGCGTAGAGGATCGCGGGGTCCTGGGGATCGACCGCGAGGTCCGAGCAGCCGGTGTCGGCGTCGACGTAGAGGACCTTCTTCCAGGTCTTGCCGCCGTCGGTGGTCTTGTAGACGCCACGGTCCGGATGGCTGTCCCACAGATGGCCGGTGGCGCAGGCCCAGACGGTGTTGCCGTCGGCCGGGCTCACCGCCACCCGGGCGATGCGCTCGGTATTCTCCAGCCCCATCCGCTGCCACGATTCGCCGCCGTCCGAGGTCTTGTAGAGGCCGTCGCCGACCGAGGTGCTGTTGCGGGTCCACGATTCGCCGGTGCCCACCCAGACCTTCTTCGGGTCCTTGGGATCGATGGTGATGGCGCCGATGGACTGGGTGTATTCGTCGAAGACGGGCTTGAAGGTGAGCCCGGCGTCGGTCGACTTCCAGACGCCGCCGCTGGCCGCGCCGACGTAGACCGTGAGCGGGTCCTGGCCCACGGCGTCGATGGCCGCGATGCGGCCGCCCATGTTGGCCGGACCGATGGAGCGGGCCTCCAGCCCGCCGAAGGTATTGGAATCGATCTCGACGTCGGCGGCGCGCGCGGCCGCGGCACCGGCCGCGAGACCGGCCATCGCCAGACAGAGGATCGATCGTGCGGTGCGCTGCATACACGTTCTCCCTGAAAAGAGGATTCCGCAGATTCAGAGGTTGATCCGGGAGGGGGATGAGAGGTCCGGCTCCCCTCCCGGTGCAAGGTCCCGCCGTCGTTACGGCTTGGGAGGCGCCGGAGCCTTCTCGTCCTTCTTTTCCCCGGCCGGCGCCGCGGGCTTGGCCGGCATGGCGAAGCGGGAGGCGTCCAGCGTCGGGTTGACCTCGATCTTGGAGATGGTGATCACCATGCCCCCGGGTCCGCCCTGGGCCTTCTGCTCGATCGAGAAGGGGAAGACCAGCCCGTCCACCGTCTTGAAGTCGCCGAAGGTGCTCTGGCCCTCGATCTCCTGGCCGCGGACCTTGACCTTGCCGGCCTGCTTGATCTCCATGTAGCTGTCGGCGTCGATGTAGACGTTGACCACGTCGCCGTTCTTCTTCGTCACCTTCATCTTGTAGGCGGGGGTCCCCTCGACGTCCTCCTTGCCGACGTACTCGACCTGGTGCCCCTTGTCCTTGTAGTCGACCAGCATGCCGTCCATGTCCGCCTGGTCCTCGGCCTGCTTGATCTCGTCGTCGGACATCTTCTCCGGCTCGGTCTTGCCCATGAACGGCATCACCGACCAGCCCCCTTTGCCATCGTAGGCCTGGATGCCGGTCATCCCCTGGAGCGTGAACTCCATGCGCATCTTGTTCGGGCGGGCGAGCTCCATGATGATGGGCGCCTCCATCCCCTGGCCCATGACCAGCTTGCCGGTCATGCGCACGGACTGGATGGCCTTGATCTTGTCCTTGCCGCCGCGGGCCTGGAGATGCTTGTTGATGATCTCGTCGGCGGTCTGGGCCTGCATCGCGGCGCCCGTCAGGCCGGCTACGAGCAGCCACGCGAAAGTCTTGCGGATCATGAGTCCTCCTATGACATCAGTCTGTAAGCACGTGCCAGGATAGCGGAGTCGCGGACAAAGGTCACGCGTCTCCCCGCCCTCTATACGCGCGAGGGGACGAAATGTTGCTCGGGTCCCAACGCTTTTCCGGGCTGGCGCGTCTACCTGGTTGTGAATGCACCGCTGACCACGAGCGCGATCTTGGGACTCTCCCCACAGCGGACCACGGAGCGGCTGGCCGGGCTCTTCGACGTCCACCACCAGCGCCTCTTCCGTCTGGCGCTCCGCCTGTCGGCGGACCGGGAGGAGGCGCGGGACCTGGTCCAGGAGGCGTTCCTGCGGGCCGCCCGGCGGCCCGGCGCGGTGCCGGACGGCGCCGAGGAGGCCTGGCTGGTGCGCACGCTGGTCAACCTCTGCCGGGACCGCTACCGCCGGCTGGGCGTCCGCGCGCGGGCCCATGAATCGTTGCGAAGGAATGAGGAGACGGGCCACCCGGAGGAGGCGGCGGTGATCCGGACCACGGTGCGGAGCGCTCTCGGCCGTCTCGCCCCCCGGCGGCGCGCCGTGATCGTGCTGCATGAATTGGATGGATTGGCGGTGCGCGAGGTGGCCCGCCTGCTGGGGATCGGCGAGGTCACCGTGCGCTGGCACCTGATGGCCGCCCGGCGGGAGCTCGCCCGGCTGCTGTCGGAAACGAAGGAGGATCGGAGATGAACGACGAACGGCTGCGCCAGATTCTGCGCCGGGGGGACCCCGCCGGAGAGGGCGGCGGTCTGACCCCGGACGAAGCCCGCGCGATGCGCCGGGCGGTGCTGACGGCGGTCCCGGAGAGGAAGCGGCGGCTCCTGCCGGTCTTCGCGCTGGCCGGGGCGGCGGCCACGGCGGCGCTGATCGCGGTCCTCCTGCTGAGGCCGGAGCCGGCCAGGGCTCCCATACCGCCGCCCCGGATCGCCACCGCGCCCGCGCCGCCGGCCCCGCCGATCGCACAGGTCCAGGTCCAGCCCGCGCCGCAGACGGCTCAGAAAGAGGAGGAGCGCCGGCCGGTCCACCGCCGTCACCCTCCCCATCACCGCCGCCCCGCGGCCCCGGCGATCCACGACGCCCTGGCCTCCCTGGAGACCGCGGACACGGAGCGGCAGGTTCAGTTCTCCGCTCCGGGGGGAACTCGAATCATCTGGATTCTCAAATCGGGAAAGGATTCCCGTTAAAGGAGATAGACCATGAAAAGCATCATCGTCCGTTCCATTCTTCTGCTCGCCCTGCTGCCGGGTTCCCTGGCGGCGAAGCAGGCGGAGAAGCAGCCGGAGCCGCCGGCGGCGCCCTCCACGGACAAGCAGACCATCCGCTATGAGATCCGCTCGATGGATCTCCACGCCGCCGAGGTCCTCG
>QHVW01000772.1 GCA_003223675.1 Acidobacteriota bacterium | reverse complement strand
TCGGCACCGTGCAGCTCGACTACCAGATGCCGCGGCGGTTCGACCTCAAGTACGTGGGGGCCGACGGCGCCGAGCACGTGCCGGTGATGATCCACCGGGCCATGTTAGGATCTATCGAACGATTCATGGCGATCCTGATCGAGCAGACGGCGGGGGCGTTCCCCCTGTGGCTGGCGCCGGTACAGGCGGTGGTGCTCCCCATCTCGGAGAAATTCGCCGAGTACGGCGAGGCGGTCCGCCGGGCGCTGTCCGCGGGCAGTGTGCGGGTGGAGCTCGACGCCCGCAACGAGAAGCTGGGCTACCGCATCCGCGAGGCGCAGCTCCAGAAGATTCCCTACATGCTGGTGGTGGGGGCGCGCGAGGCGGAGGAGGGGACGGTCTCGGTGCGGCGGCGGGCCGGCGAGGACCTGGGCGCCCTGTCCACGACGGATTTTCTCGCGCGGGTGCGCGGCCTCATGTCGTCGCGCAGCCGCGAGCTTTGAACGTACTTGGAATAAGGAGAACGGATCTGAACACGAACCGACGGGCGCAAGCCCGACGCTCCCAGGGGGTGAGCTAGACATCGACAAGACGACGCGGATCAACGAGCGCATCCGGGTTCGCGAAGTGCGCCTGGTGGAGGCCGACGGTGGCCAGGGCGGCATCGTGCCGATCGAAGAGGCGCTACGCAAGGCTCAGGAGCTGCAGCTCGACCTGGTGGAAGTCGCGCCGACGGCCAAGCCGCCGGTCTGCCGGATCATGGATTTCGGCAAGTTCCTGTACCAGCAGAAGAAGAAGGCGCACGAGTCGAAGAAGAAGCAGAAGATCATCCACGTCAAAGAGGTCAAGTTCCGGCCCAACATCGACGAGCATGACTATGACTTCAAGCTCAAGAACGCCATCCGGTTCCTGGGCGAGGGGGACAAGGTGAAGGCCACCGTCCAGTTCCGGGGCCGCGAGATGGCGCGCCAGGATCTCGGCCACAAGCTGCTCAAGCGCTTCGAGGCTGACCTGGGGGAGCATGGGGTGCTAGAATCGTCGCCCGAAATGGCGGGGAACCGGATGCACGTCATCTTCGGGCCGCCGCGCCACAGCGGAGGGGCCAAGAAGGCCTCCTCCGACTCGGGCGCGGGCGAATCACAGGGTTAGCGGCCGCCGCGAGCGGCCGGTCGACCAATCAGGGGCAAGAAAGGAGACACCCTTGCCGAAGCAGAAGACGCACAAGGGTGCCGCGAAGCGTTTCAAGGTCACGGGCGGCGGCAAGGTGACGCGTCACCAGTCGATGAAAAGCCACATCCTGACCAAGAAGACCACCAAGCGGAAGCGCAAGCTGCGCAAGTCCGTGGAGGTCTCCCCCGCGTTCGCCGGCACTCTCAAAGAGATGCTGCACAAGTAGGAACAGGGCGGCCACATAGGGCCGCCCCTACAGAAGACAATCCTTGCGGCGGCCGGAGGGAAGGACCTGCCCCCCGGAGCCGCGGCCCCCGATCGATCCCCAGGGGTCCATCGCGCGGGCCACCGACCGCTCCTGACGGAGCAGAAACGAGGTTCGAGAGATGGCACGTGTCAAGCGCGGTAACAAGCGCCTCCTGAAGCGGAAGCGCCTCCTCAAGCTCTCCAGCGGTTTCTGGGGAACCAAGTCGAACGCCCACCGGATGGCCAAGCAGGCCGTCGACAAGGCGCTCGGCTACGCCTATCGCGACCGGCGCCAGAAGAAGCGCCAGCTCCGCAGCCTGTGGATCGTGCGCATCAACGCCGCCGCCCGGCTGCACGGGCTCTCCTACAGCCGCCTGATCGCCGGCCTCAAGGCCGCCGGCTCCTCGCTCGACCGCAAGGTCCTGGCCGACATCGCGGTGACCGATCCCGCGGGGTTTGCGGGCCTGGCCGAGATGGCGAAGTCGGCGCTCGGGGCCCAGGGCGGCGGCGCGGCGCCCGCGGAGGGGTGACGTTGAGCGCGGGCGAGGGGCAGGCTTCCGCCGATCATCTGGCCCAGATTCAGCAGCGCGCGGACGAGCTCGAGAGCGCGCTTGGGGCTGTCCAGGACCGCGCGGGGTGGGAAGCCCTGCGCGTGCAATGGATCGGCCGCAAGCAGGGGATTCTCCGCTCGCTGCTCGACGGCATCAAGACGGTGGACCCGGCGAGCCGCCGCGCCTATGGCGAGGCGGTGAACCGTCTCAAGGAGACGGCCGAGCGCCGCTTCGCCGAGATCGACGCCGACCTCCTCGCCCGCGAGCGGGAGGCGGCCCGCCGCTCCGCCGCGGTGGACGTCACCCTCCCCGGCCGGCGGCCCCAACTGGGCAGCATCCACCCGGTGACCCTGGTCATCCGGGAGATGGAGGAGATCTTCGCCGAGCTCGGCTACAGCGTGGCCGAGGGGCCCGAGGTGGAGACCGACTACCACAACTTCGAGGCCCTGAACTTCCCCCAGGACCACCCGGCGCGCGACACGCAGGACACCTTCTTCCTGGAGAACGGGTTGCTGTTGCGCACCCACACCTCGCCGGTGCAGATCCGCACCATGCTGGCGCGCAAGCCCCCCATCCGGGTGATCTGCCCCGGCCGGGTGTTCCGCAACGACAACGATCTCCGTCACTCGCCCATGTTCCATCAGGTCGAGGGGCTGGCGATCGCCGAGGGGATCACCGTCGGGCATCTCAAGGGGACGCTGCTCGCCTTCCTGCGGCGGCTGTTCGCGCCGGACGTGGAGATCCGCCTGCGGCCGAGCTTCTTCCCCTTCACCGAGCCCTCGGCCGAGGTGGACGTCACCTGCCAGACGTGCAAGGGGGCCGGCTGCGAGGTCTGCTCCGGCACCGGCTGGATGGAGATCCTCGGCTGCGGCATGGTCGATCCGCGCGTCCTCGCCGGGTGCGGCATCGATCCGGACGTCTACTCCGGGTTCGCCTTCGGCATGGGAGTCGACCGGGTGGCGATGAACCGCTACGGCGGCATCCCCAACATCCGGCTGCTGTTCGAGAACGACGAGCGCCTGCTGCGCCAGGTGAGAGGCTAGGGGGATCAACCGCCATGGAATTCTCGCTCGCCTGGCTCGCCGGCTACGTCGACCTGCCCGCCGATCCCCACGAGCTGGCCCGCCGGCTGACCGCCGCCGGGCTGGCCGTCGAAGGGGTGTCGAGCCCTGCCGGAAATACCGAGGACACGGTGCTCGACGTCGACGTCACCACCAACCGCCCGGACTGCATGAATCACTTCGGGCTGGCGCGGGAGATCTCGGTGATCCTGGGCCATCCGCTCAAGCGTCCGGACGCCTGTCCGGAGGAGGGGCCCGAGCCGGTGGGGGACGCCCTCCGCGTCGCCATCGAGGACTGCGAGGGGTGCCCGCGCTTCGCCGCCCGGGTGGTCCGCGGCGTCAAGGTGGGCCCGAGCCCCGACTGGCTGCGGGCGCGACTGGAGTCGATCGGCCTGCGCTCGATCAACAACGTGGTGG
>QHVW01000229.1 GCA_003223675.1 Acidobacteriota bacterium | reverse complement strand
CGACGGGACCCAATACGCGGTCGAGGCCGAACAGCGACTTACCCTCGTAGACCCGCGCCATCCAGGAGCCGAGCGGTTGGACAAGCGCGATCAGGACGACGAAGTAGAAGGCGATCTGAAGCAATCCGTTGGTAGTCATCGGTTTTCCCTCAGAAGCGCTCCGGCTTCAAAAGGGCCACGAACAGGTAGACGGTCAGGAAGAACGTCACCACGAGGCCGAGGATGTAAAGGGCGCTCATTTCTTTTCCTCCAGCGCCGGCTCCAGGGAGGCGCAGGCGCGGACGAACCACCACGACAGTCCGAAGAAGACGAGGGTCAGAGCGATGAATGCGATGTCCATGAAAACGCCTCCCTGTTAGAAGCGGGCCGCGATCCCGAAGCCGAACAGCCAGTCGGGGGAATCGGCGGTCAGGCTGCGGTCGAAGCTCAGGTCGAGCTGGAAATCGTTCGAAACCAGGTATTTGATGCCGCCGCCGAGGAACGAGGAATCGCTCGCCCCGGCGAGGTTGGTGGTCACGTAGACGGCCTCGCCGTAGGCGCTCCATTTAGGAGATGGAAGCGAGCGGCCGAGGGAGACCGCGAAGGTCCCCTGGCCGTAGCGGCCGTCGCCGGACGGGCCGTTCAGATAGCCGGCGAGCGCACCGGCCCCCCAGCCGTTCGCCAGGTTCCACTCGGCCATGGCGTTGAGCTGATAAATGGGGTCGTCCGCCGTGAAGCCTTTCTGGCCGGTCGGCAGGATGACCGAGGGGATGAGGGCGAAGGAGGGGCGCGCGCCCTGGTTGTCGAAGAGGTGCCACTTGGCGCCGACCTCCAGGTCGCCATAGCCGCTGTCCGTCACCGAATGGCCGTTCACGCGCACGCGCGATTGGTTGTAGGCGGGGCTGTCGAGCCGCAGCTCGAAATTCTGCGTCACGCCGAAGCGGACGAGGCCGAACAGTCTGGTGACGCGGGTGTCCACACCGCCGCTGCTGTTGAGCGTCACGGCGGGGATCCCCCATTCGGTCTGGAAGACGCCGCGGCCGACGGTGAGGCTGCTGAAGAGGAATCCGGGACGGTCCGTAAGAAGCCGAGGGTCAGAGCGATGAATGCGACGTCCATGGAAACGCCTCCTTTAGAAGCGGACCGCGATGGAGGAAGATCAAAAACATTTCTAAAGATTGGCGGACGCCGGGAGCGTGAACCAGAAGGTCGCTCCCTTTCCCTCTTCCCCTTCGCAGCGGATCTCGCCGCCATGGGACTGCACGATGCCTTTCGCGGCGGCGAGGCCGAGGCCGACGCTGCCGAGGTCCTGGGTCCCCGGAACCTGATAGAAGGGCTCGAAGATCCGTTCGCGGTGCGCGGCCGGGATGCCGTCGCCGGTGTCGTTGACGGTGAAGCGGACCCGCCCCTCCCAGGGCTCGACGCTCACGGTGACCGCGCCTCCCTCCGGGGTGTGGGCGCGCGCGTTGCGCAGCAGCGAGGAGAGCACGACCTCCACTTTTTCGCGGTCGGCGAGGACGCGCGGCGCTTCCGGGTCGACGTCCGCGGTCAGCTTCACCCCCTCCTCTTTGAACCGCGACTGGGCGTTGCGGACGGCGGCCTCGACGAGATCGCCCGGCGATACCGGCTCCAGGCGGAGCTGCCGGCTCTCCTCCATGGTCGACGTCGCCAGGAGACTGGCGGCGACCTCGCCCGGGGAGCCGACTTGGGCCTGATCGGCCCCCCGCAACTCGCGCAGGCTGCCCGCCATCGCATTGAAGGCGGCGGCGAGCTGCCCCAACTCGTCCCGCGAGGTGACCGGCACGGTGAGATCGAGGTTGCCGCTCTCGATCTCATGCACAGCCGCGGTCATCCGCTCCAGCGGGCCCAGGATGGCGCGGGAGAGGAGGAACACGGCGAGGCCCGCGAAGGCGGTCCCCAGGAGGAGCGCGATCGCCATGCTGCGGCTGGCGGCGGCCGCGACCCCGCGGGCCCGGTCGTTGGCCTGCACCATGTTCCGCTCGTTCATCCGCAGGATCTCGTCCGCCGTCTGCTTGATCTGCTGGAACGTGGGGTAGAGCCGCTGGAAGTAGAGGGCGCGCCGCTGCCCGATCGGAAGCCCGGGAGCGAGGACCTGCTGGAGCACCGGGACATAGGCGTCATAGAGCTGCTGGAGGCGCGCCGCCCGCTCCCCTTCGCCGGGCAGGGTGATGTTGCCCAGCTCGGTCTTCAGGGCCGCCTCGAAGGGGGGGCGGTATTGGACCACGAGCGCGCGCCCCTGCGGCTCCTCGCCCGCCAGGGCAAACAGGGCGCCGCTGTCCATCCGCTCGAGCGCCTCCTTCATCTGCTCGCAGGCGATGACGCTCTTGTAGTTCTCGCGCAGGATGACGTCGATCGCGCCGCCGAGCTGGTCGAGCAGGGAGATGCTCTCGACGCCGACCGCGATCAGGATGGCGAGCAGCACGACGAAGCCCAGGGTGAGCTTCGTCGGCAGCCCGAGGCCGCGCGGACCGCCGGAGGTCTGTGGTTGGTTGGTCATGACGACTCCTCCTAACGGCCCCAGGATGGCCGACCGGGTCTTAAGAAGTCCGGAGGGAGACCTAAAGAATCTCTAAAGATTTTCGCTGTCAGGCCGGATTGGATTGACCCCCGCGCGACGTCCCCATACGATCTCCCTGAGGATCATGATCGAAACGGAGCCGGAGCAGAAGCAGCAGGAGGAGAGGCTCACGGACCGGGTCCGGCGGGCGATTCTGGGTGCGCCCCGCGACGTCTCCGACACCTCCCACCTCCACAAGATGTCGCTCATCGCCTTCCTGGCCTGGGTGGGCCTGGGAGCGGACGGGCTGTCGTCTTCCGCCTATGGCCCGGAGGAGGCGTTCCGGGCCCTGGGCGTGCACACCTACCTGGCGGGCGGCCTGGCGATCGCCACGGCGTTGACCGTGCTCATCATCTCGATTTCGTATACCCGCATCATCGAGCAGTTCCCCACCGGCGGCGGCGGCTACGTGGTGGCCTCGCACCTGCTGGGGCCGAAGACCGGCGTCGTCTCCGGCTGCGCCCTGGTGGTGGACTACGTGCTCACCATCACCGTTTCGATCGCCGGCGGCGGAGATGCCATCTTCAGCTTCCTGCCCGCGGCCTGGACCCCCTGGAAGCTGCCGGCCGAGTTCGTGGCCATCGCCCTGCTGATCGCGCTCAACCTGCGCGGGGTCAAGGAGTCGGTGCAGGTGCTGCTGCCCATCTTCCTGATCTTCCTCGGTACCCATGCCCTGCTGATCGGCTGGACCATCTTCAGCCACCTGGGCCAGATCCCCGAGGTCAACCACCGGCTGCAACAGGGCTTCTCCTCCGGGCTCACCACCTTAGGGCTGGGCGGCATGGCGCTCCTGCTGGTGCGCGCCTACGCCCTGGGCGGCGGCACCTACACGGGGATCGAGGCGGTGTCGAACGGGTTGCAGATCATGCGCGAGCCGCGGATCGCCACCGGCAAGAAGACGATGGCCTACATGGCGATCTCCCTCGCCCTGACCGCGGGCGGCATCCTGGTCGGCTACCTGCTACTGCGCGTCGAGCACGTGCCCGGCAAGACCATGAACGCCGTGCTCTCGGAGCGGGTCTTCGGGGGGTGGCACCTCGCGGGGCTCCCCTTCGGCTACTGGCTGGTGCTGGTCACCCTGGTCTCCGAGGGGCTGCTGCTGGTGGTGGCCGCGCAGGCCGGCTTCATCGACGGTCCGCGGGTGATGGCGAACATGGCGGTGGACTCCTATCTGCCGCACCGTTTCGCCTCCCTCTCCGAGCAACTGACCATGCAGAACGGCGTCGTGCTGATGGGCCTCGCGGCGCTGGCCATGCTCGCCTACACGCGGGGCAACATCCAGACGCTGGTCTACATGTATTCGATCAACGTATTTCTCACCTTTTCGCTCTCGCAGCTCGCCATGACCCGCTTCTGGAAACAGCGAGAGAAGGCTCCGGGCCGGCGGCGGAACCTGGGTGTCCATCTCATCGCGCTGGCCCTCTGCGTGAGCATCCTCTGCATCACCGTGATCGAGCGCTTCACCCATGGCGGCTGGGTGACGGTGATGCTGACCTCGCTCTTCGTGCTGCTCTGCTTCGGCATCCATCGCCACTACCGGAAATCGGCCGAGGGGCTGCGCCAGCTCGACGACATCCTCTCGACCCTGCCCCGGACCGGCGAGGCGAAGCCGCGGAGCCTCGATCCCAAGCTGCCCACGGCCGTGCTGCTGGTGAGCAATTACAGCGGCTTCGGAGTTCACACCCTGCTGTCGATCCTGCGCTTCTTCCCCGGCCTATATAAACAGTTCATCTTCCTCTCGGTGGCCGTGGTGGACTCAGGGAGATTCAAGGGCAAGGAGGAGATCGAGGACCTCCAGCACCACACCGAGGCCGACCTGGCCCAGTACGTCGAGGTGGCGCGCCGGATGGGCTTCGCCGCGGACTGCGTGTGGAGCGTGGGGATCGAGGTGGTCTCCGAGGCCGCGGCGCTCTGCCAGCAGGTCGCGAAGATGTATCCGAAGGCGACCTTCTTCACCGGCAAGCTGGTCTTCCAGCGCGAGCGTTTCTTCTACGGCTTCCTGCACAACGAGACGTCGAAGATCATTCAGCGCCGCCTCCAGTGGGTGGGGGTGCCCATGGTGGTGCTGCCGATCCGCTCGCGGGTGTAGGGAAGAACACGGACTATCACGGACGAGCACGGACCAACACAGACGGGCATGAATTCAGGGAGCTCGTCCGTGCTCGTCCGTGCTCGTCCGTGTTGCTCACCCCTCCTCCGGCTCCGCCAGGAACCTATACCCCACCCAGGGCTCGGTGCCGATGTAGCGCGGATTGGCCGGCTCGGGCTCCAGCTTCCGGCGCAGCGAGCCGACGTGGACGCGCACCGTGTCGGCGGTGGTCGCCGGGGCCCCTTTCCAGACGGTGGCGATGATCTGCCGCAGCGTGATGGGGCGGCCGGCCTGGCCGGCGAGGAGCTCCAGGATGGCGAATTCCGTGGGCGTGAGGCGCACCTCGCGGCCGTCCTGCGTCACCGCGCGCCGGGCGAGGTCGATCTCCAGGTCCGGGAAGCGGAGCACCTCCGGCGCGGCTCCGGCGCCGCTCCGGCGGAGCTGCGTGCGCACCCGGGCGAGCAGCTCCCGCAGGGAGAAGGGCTTGGTCACGTAGTCGTCCGCCCCGAGGTCGAGGGCGCGCACCTTGTCCTCCTCCTCGCCGCGCACGGAGAGCACGAGGATCGGCGTCGCCTCGTCCATCCGGCGGACGGCGGCGATCACGGCGTGGCCGTCCGCCCGCGGCATGGCGAGGTCGGTGATCACGAGATCCGGCCGGCGCTCCTCGTAGAGAGCCTTCCCCTCGACGCCGTCGGCCGCGGCGAGCGCGTCGTAGCCGGCGAGGGCCAACTCGCGGGTGAGGGTCTGGCGGATCGAAGGGTCGTCGTCGATCACCAGGATCAGAGGATTGGCGCGGCTCAAATTTCGATCTCCTCCGGCTCGGGCGCCGCGGGCAGGGTCAGCCGCGCGATCGTACCCCCTCCGGGGCGGTCGAGGAGCGCCAGCGCGCCGCCGTTCGCTTCGACGAGCCCCTGGACGATGCGGAGCCCGAGCCCTCCCGAGGCGCTGTCCCCCGACTCGGCCGTGCGCCGCGGGTCGCGCGGGCTTTCCAGCAGGCGCCGGACCCCGGCCGGCAGCCCCGGACCGCGGTCCCGCACCTCGATCCACACCCCCTGGGGAGCGGGACCGGCGGCGATCTCGATCGGACGGTCCGGCGGCGTGGCGCGGGCGGCGTTCTCCAGCAGGTTCACCAGCGCCTCCAGGGTCAGCGAGGGATCGGCCCAGAGATCGGGGCAGCGCGGATCGACCAGGGCCTCGACGGGACGGCCGGCGAGGATCAGCGCCAGGCTCTCCCGGGCGGCGCGAAACAGCGAGGCGGGCGGCACGGGCTCCGGATGGGGGCGCGCCACTCCGCCCTCCAGGCGGGCCAGGGAGAGGAGGTTGTCGATGCGGCGCGACAGCCGCTCCTGCTCCAGAGAGAGCCCGCGGACGCTGGCGCGCGCCTGCGGATGGCCTTCAAGCTGGCGCTCGAGGCTCTCGATCTCCAGGCGCATGGTGGTCAACGGCGTGCGCAGGTCGTGGGAGACGGCCCGCAGCAGCGAGGTTTTCAGGGTGTCGCTCTCGCGCATCGCCTCCAGGTGGGCCGCCTCGGCCAGCAGCCGCTCGCGCTCGACGGCGAGGCCCAGCAGCCGTCCGGCGGGCTCCAGGACGGTGCGGGGAGCGCTGGTGCCGCGCGCCACCAGGACGCCGTGGAGGGTGCCGCCGACCTCCAGCGGCACGTAGACCAGGTCTCCCCGCTCGACCAGCCGGCGGGACTCGCGGGCCTCGCGGAGGGCCGCCTCCTCGGTCTCGACCGGCTCGCCCACGGTGCTCGCGGTCTCCATGGAGCTGTCCGTGTCGCCCAGGAGCAGGAGCCCCGAATCGGCGCCGATCGCGCGCAGGGTCCGCGCCGCGGCCTCGCCGAGGACGCCGGGGCGCTGGCTCACCGCGAACAGGGCGAAGGAGAGCTCGTAGAGGATCTCCACCTCCTGCCGGCGCCGCTGCGCCTCCGCGGCCTCGCGCCGCGCCGTGGCCACCAGGCGGCTGGCGAAGGTCGAGGCGATGAGGAAGGAGATCAGGGCCACCCAGTTGGCGGGCTCGGCGATGGTGAGCGTGCCGGTGGGCGGCAGGAAGAAGTAGTTGAAACAGAGCATCGCCGCCAGGGAGGCGGTCGCTCCCACCGCCCAGCCACCCCAGGCGGCGAGCCCCAGCACGGCGACCAGATAGATCGAGCCGATCGTGGGCGCGTTGGCGCCCGCCCAATGCCCCACGAAGGTGACCAGCGCCAGAGCCAGGGGCATGGCCACCCAGGGAGCGAGGCTCCCCCACCTCCCGATCGGGTCCTGGAGCTTCATGGGGGGAGTCTACTGCGACATAATCCCCCCGAGCGTCCGCCCTCCGGCGGAAGCCGAGGAGGAGGCATGGCCGTCGCGGGCAGGAGAATGAGCTTTGGCAAGCGGTACTCCCCGCCGGGATCGGCGCCGGGGACGCTGCGCGCTCCCGACACTCCGGGGGCGGGGCCCGTCCGCGTCACCGTCATGGACTACGGGCCCGAGCGCCTGATCGAGAAGGAGGTCCACTCGGTCGAGGAGCTGGCCCCCTACCGCGACACCCCGACCGTCACCTGGATCAACGTCGAGGGGCTGAACGACGTCCCCTTCCTGGAGGGGCTCGGCAGGCTCTTCGAGTTCCATCCGCTGGCGCTGGAGGACGTGCTCAACTGCGGGCAGCGCCCCAAGCTCGAGGACTACGGCAAGTATCACTTCCTGGTCATGAAGTCGCTGCGGCTGGGGCAAGGAGAGGAGAAAGACGAGCTGGAGGTCGAGCAGATCAGCTTCTTCCTCTCCGGGAACTACGTCATCACCCTCCAGGAGGTGCCGGGGGACTCCTTCGAGGCGGTGCGCCAGCGCATCCGCCAGGACAAGGGGCAGATCCGCAAGCAGGGGCCCGACTACCTCATGTACGCCCTGGTCGACGCCCTGATGGACGAATTCTTCCCCGTCCTGGAGCGCTACGGCGAGCGCATCGAGGAGCTGGAGGACGAGGTGGTGCTGCGGCCGGTGCCCGCGACGCGCAACCAGGTCCACGGCATCAAGCGCGACCTCCTGATGCTGCGGCGCACCGCCTGGCCCGAGCGCGAGGTGATCGCCAGCCTGCAGCGGGAGGAGGCCCACCTGGTGCGGCCGGAGACGCGGGTCTTCCTCCGCGACTGCTACGATCACGCCGTCCAGGTGATCGACATGATCGAGACCTATCGCGACCTCGCCTCCGGCATGCTCGACGTCTATCTCTCCAGCACCAGCAACCGGCTGAATGAAGTCATGAAGGTGCTCACCATCATCTCCACCATCTTCATCCCCCTCAACTTCATCGCCGGCATCTACGGCATGAACTTCGACCGCCAGGCGAGCCCGCTCAACATGCCGGAGCTCGGCTGGTACTACGGCTATCCCGCCGTGCTGACCCTGATGGCGATCACCGGCGGCGCGCTGGTCCTCTATTTCAAGCGGAAGGGCTGGTTCTAGTTGAAGCTGAAGGACATCCAGCTCTCCAAGCTCACCTCGCTGCTCAGCCTGTTCTTCTTCGGGCTGGCCCTGTGGCTGCTCCGCCGCGAGCTGGCGAGCTTTCGATACAAAGACGTCGTCAAGTTTTTCAGCGACCTGCCGGCGCACCGGATCACGATGGCGCTCGCCTTCACGGTCCTGAGCTACCTGGCCCTCACCTGCTACGACGCGCTCGCCCTGCGCTACATCGGCAAGCGCATCCATTACTGGAAGATCGCCCTCGCCTCCTTCGCCGGCTACGCCTTCAGCAACACCCTCGGGCTCCCCCTGTTCACCGGCACCCCCCTGCGCGCCCGCCTCTATTCGGGCTGGGGAATGACGGCGATCGACATCACGCGCGTGGTCCTGTTCAGCTACATCACCTTCTGGCTGGGGTTCATCAGCCTCTCGGGCACGGCCTTCCTGCTGGAGCCGATCGCCGTGCCGGAGCTGTTGCACCTGCCGATGGCGAGCGCGCGGCCGGTCGGCGTCCTCTTCCTGAGCCTGATCGCCGCCTTCCTCGCCATGTCATTCGCGCGCCGGCAGCCGTTCGTCTTCAAGGGGGTGGAGCTCGCCATTCCCCGGCCGCCGATGGCGGCGGCGCAGATCGCCATCGCCTCGCTCGACTGGGCCTTCGCGGCGACCGTGCTCTACGCCCTCCTCCCCTCCTCCTGGAACATCACCTTCGTCCACTTCCTGGGGATCTTCCTGTTCGCCCAGGTGGCGGGGCTGCTGAGCCACGTGCCCGGCGGGCTGGGGGTGTTCGAGACCATGATGGTGCTGCTGATGCCGCGCGAGCTGCCGCGCGCCGAGCTGCTGGCGGCGATGGTCGCCTTCCGCGGCGTCTACTACTTCCTGCCGCTGCTGCTCGCCGCCGTCTCGCTCGGCGCCCACGAGGTGGTGCGGCGCCGCGAGCAGGTGGGGCGGATCGCCCGCATCTTCGGCGGCCGGGCGCCGGACGTGGTGACGCAGATCCTCGCCGTCACCACCTTCCTGGGCGGCGCCATCCTGCTGATCTCCGGGGCCACGCCCGAGGTGCACTCGCGCCTCTCCTGGCTCAACGACGTCCTGCCGCTGCCGGTCATCGAGCTCTCCCACTTCGCCGGCAGCCTGGCGGGCGTCGCCCTCCTCTTCCTGGCGATCGGCCTCCAGCGGCGGCTCGACGTGGCCTACCAGCTCACCCTGGTGATGCTCGGCGGCGGCGCCATCTTCTCGCTCGCCAAGGGCCTCGACTGGGAGGAGGCGCTGATCCTGTCGCTGATGCTCGCGGCGCTCGCCCCCTGCCACCGCTACTTCTACCGCAAGACCTCGCTCACCACCGAGCCGTTCACGCCGGGGTGGAGCGTCGCCATCGTCATCGTCATCCTGGGCACGCTCTGGCTGGGCTTCTTCGCCTACAAGCACGTCGAGTACTCGCGCGAGCTGTGGTGGCGCTTCACCCTGTTCGGCAACGCGCCGCGCTTCCTGCGCACCTCGGTGGCGGTGGCGGCGGTGGCCCTCGGGGTCGCCCTGCGCCACCTGATGCGCCCGGCGGGACCCGAGCCCGAGCCCCCCACTGAGGAGGAGATCGACCACGCCGCCCGCATCGCCGCCGCCGCGCCGCGCACCTACGCCTACCTGGCCCTGCTCGGCGACAAGGAGCTGCTCTTCAACGACACCGGCACGGCCTTCGTGATGTTCGGCGTCGAGCGCCGGAGCTGGGTGTCGATGGGCGGTCCGGTGGGCCCCGAGAAGGAGCGCGCCGAGCTGGTCTGGAAGTTCCGCGAGCTGGTGGACCGCCACGACGGCTGGACCTGCTTCTACCAGGTCAGCGAGCGGATGCTCCACCTCTACGTCGACCTCGGGCTGACGATGGTCAAGCTGGGCGAGGAGGCGCGGGTGCCGCTCACCGGCTTCACCATCGAGGGGAGGAACCGCAAGAAGCTGCGCCACGCCTGGCGCCGGGCCGGCGAGGAGGGGTGCACCTTCGAGGTGGTCCCGCCGGAGGAGACCCCGCCCC
>QHVW01000771.1 GCA_003223675.1 Acidobacteriota bacterium | reverse complement strand
CACGGCCGACCGCAAGTTCGAGCACCCGGTGCTCGCCTCGCCGCTCGACGAGATCGTGGTCCGCCTGAAGCCCGGGGTGAGCGGCCAGGAGACGGCCAGCGTGATGCGTGACCTCCTCGACCGGCTGCACGCCGGCATGGCCGATTACGATCTGGTGGTCCCCGAGGCGCTGCTGGCCGAGAGCCGGCGCACCCAGCGGCTGTTCAACGTGGTGATGGGGGCGATCGCCGGCATCTCCCTGCTGGTGGGTGGGATCGGCATCATGAACATCATGCTGGCCACGGTGCTGGAGCGCACGCGCGAGATCGGCGTCCGCCGGGCGGTGGGCGCGCGGCGGGGGGACATCCGCTTCCAGTTCATCGTCGAGTCGTTCGCCATCAGCCTGATCGGCGGTGTGGCGGGCATCGTGGCGGGCCTGGCCCTCGCCCGCGGGGTCGCCGCCTACGCCGGCTGGCAGACGATCGTCACCGGCGCCTCCATCTTCCTCGCCACCGGCGTCGCCATGACGGTCGGCCTCGCCTCCGGGATCTACCCCGCCACCCGCGCCGCCTCGCTCGATCCGATCGAGGCGCTGCGGTACGAGTGACGGTCCCCACGGCCGCTATACTGTGAGAAGAGGAGAGTACTATGCCGGAGATGCTGACAGGCTGGGTGCATGGAAACACGATCACGCTGGAGAGCTCGGTGCCCCCGCTCGAGGGGAAGCGGGTGCTCGTGCGGATCGAGCCGGCGGAGGATTCAGAGGCCACTCTGGCCGCTGATGTCCAGGCTCGGCTCTGGCAAGCATGGGCCGAGAGGTCCGCAGGGGCCGATCGAGGATGAGGGAGAACCCGAGATCCCGTGATCCAGCGAGGTGACATTCGCTGGTTCCGAATAAGCCCCTGGCACCGGCCGATCGCCGGTCTCTCCGTCACCGCGAGAGCTGCCACCCCATAGAATATCGATATGAGGATCGCTGTCTCGGGAGCGCATCGAACCGGAAAGACGACGCTGATCGAGGAGCTGAGCCGGGCTCTTCCGAATTACGTGGTGGTGGATGAGCCCTACTACCTCCTTGCAGAGGAGGGGCACGAGTTTGCGGAGATGCCGTCTCTCGACGACTTCGAGCTGCAGCTCGAGCGCTCGATCCAATGCGTGGAAGACAGCGGGGAAGATCAGCTTTTCGATCGCTGCCCGGCGGACATGCTCGCGTACCTGATCGCACATCGAGATTCCAATGGGCTCGACGTCGGGGTTTGGCTGCCGCGCCTGGAGAGTGCGATGCGGCGGCTTGATTTGATCGTTTTCGTGCCCATCGAGCATCCCGATCACGTCGTCGTATCGGATCCGGAAGATCGCGAGCTCAGACGATGCGTGGACGAGGAGCTGCGGGACATCGTCGTCGAGGATCGCTGGAGCTTCGGCCTGGAGTCGATTGAGGTGACAGGAACCTTGCGCGAACGCGCTCGCCAGGTGTTGACGCAGGTCGAACGCCGGTAGGGCGATCCCGTATACTGGGCTCTCCGACTGCGGAGGCGAGGTGGGCCACCCGAGGCAGACCTGGGTGGCCCTCGTCAGCTCCGGCTACCGACCGGATCCTCTAATCCAAGGCCCAGCTCACGTAGCAGTCGGCCTGGCCGCCACTACCACCCAACTGAACCTGGACCCGAATGCTGGAGGTGAAGCGAATATTCATCGGGATCCAGCCCGTATGCTTATCCCCATTGCCATCGGGAAAGACAGCGTTGGACACATCGATCGTCTGGGTCGCTGCGCCATTGACCGTGAAGATTACGGACGTCGCCCCATTGGCGTAAGAGTTGATATTGCAGGAGACCCCTTTGATATTTCCGGAAACCGACGTCTGGTTGATGATGTCTTGGGCGCCAGAATAGTAAGTGGCCGAGCCAGTGCTGAGCCGGGGCTTCGTGTTCCCATCGTCCGCGGCAAAGGCGGCTGAGGCTGTCAAGGAAATGAAGAGGATGGACAGGATGACGAGCTTGCTGGTCTTCATCGGGCTCTCCTTGATGAATGGCGTGACCGGCTCTCTTGCCGACGCTTCTGAGAGGAAATGGTAGAAGCTCAATTCCATTTCACGACTCCCAGAATCCGGCCTACCCCTCGGAGAGCGCAACCCGCGGCTCCGTCTGCGCCGCGCGCAGAGCCGGCAGGGCCGCGGCGAGGAGCGCCACCGCGGCCACCAGGAGCGCGGCGCCCGCGAGCACGGAAGGGTCGCCCGGCTCGACCTCGAAGAGCAGCGAGGCAATGAGCCGCCCGGAGCCCAACGCCGCCACCGTTCCGAGGAGGATGCCGAGCAGGGTGAGCCGCATCGCCTGTCCCACCACCAGGCCGAGCACGTCGGCGCGCCGCGCTCCGAGCGCGATGCGGACGCCGATCTCCTGCGCCCGCTGGGCGACGCTGTAAGCGATCAGACCGTAGATTCCGACCGCGGCGAGCGTCAGGGCGAGGGCTGCGAAGATGCCGAGCATCAGCATCGAGAACCTCTCCTGGGCCACGGACTCGTCCAGCGCGTCGTCGAGCGTGGTGACGTCGGCGAGCGGCAGATTGCGGTCCAGAGCGGCGGTCTCGCGGCGCAGCAGCGGCAGGAGCTGCTCGAGGGGCGTCTCGCTGCGGACCATGAGCCAGGCCGCCGACGTGTCCCACTGTTCGAGCGGGACGTACATCGTGCCGCGCGAGGCGATGCGGAGCCCGTCGTTCCTCACGTCGGCCACGATGCCCACGATGGTGAGCCAGGGGCCTTCCACGCCGGCGCCGCCCTGTTTGATGCGCTGCCCGAGCGCGCCGCGGCCGCCGAAGAACTGCTTGGCGACCGATTCGCTCACCACCACCACCCGCGGCTGCCCTTGCGCATCCGTGGGCTCGATGCCGCGCCCGGCGAGGAGCCGGATGCGCAGCGTGCGGAAGTGCTCGGGGCTCGCGATCACGGCGTTCAAGAAAGGCTCGCTCCCCGGATGGGCCGGCGGCCGCCCGGCGAAGGTGACCTGGGTCTGCCAGCTCGTCGACGACGGCAGATCGGTCCCGGCGCCGGGCCTCGTCGGGATAGTCGCGTTCGGGAAGCGCGATCAGCGCGGCGGTGACATGGCGCGGCTCGAAACCGGGATCGACCCTGGTGAGCCTGGCGAAGCTGCGGACGAGGAGCCCCGCCACCACCAGGAGCAGGAGCGCCATCGCCACTTCGGCGACGGTCAGTCCGGTCGCCAGGCAGCGGCGGGCGCGCCCCCCGCTCGTGCGCCGCCCGCCCTCCTGCAGCGCGAGGACCGGCTCGCTGCGGGCCAGGTGCAGCGCCGGTGCGAGGCCGAAGAGGAGACCGGTGGCCACGGAAAGCCCGAGCGTGAAGGTCAGCACGGTGGCATCCACCTGAATGTCCATCAGGCGGGGGACGTTGGCGGGGTGCAACGCCAAGAGGAGCTTCACCCCGGCCCAGGCGAGGCCGAGCCCGAGCACGCCGCCGGCGACGGCGAGGAGGAGGCTCTCGGTCATCAGTTGCCGGACGACCCGCCTCCTCCCGGCGCCGATCGCGACGCGCAGCGCGAGCTCGTGCCGCCGCGAGGCGGCGCGGCTCAACAGCAGGTTCGCCACGTTCGCGCAGGCGACTAGCAGCACCAGCCCCACCGCCGCCGCCAGCACGCCCAACGGCCGACGGATGCTGCCGACCATCATCTCCTTGAGCGGCGCTCCCCCGGCGCCGATCCCCGCGTCGTCGGCCGGATAGTCGCGCTGGAGCTGGCGGGCCACCGCGCCGAGATCGGCGAGCATCCGGTCGATCGTCACCTTGGGTTTGAGCCGGCCGATGCCGATGAGCCCGTGATTGGCGCGGACGAAACGCGGCGTGTGCGTGAAGCGCCCGAGCGGGAGCCAGACCTCCGAGCCGGCGATCCGGAAGCTCGGCGGCAGCACGCCGACGATCGTGTAGGCGTTGCCGTCGAGCAGAATCGATCGGCCCACCACCCGGGGATCCGCGGCGAAGCGGCGATGCCAGAACCCATCGGTGATCACCGCCACCGGCTCGGCGTCGGGACGGTCGTCGCGGGGAGC